>JBDLQN010000010.1:0-19024 GCA_039800585.1 Pseudomonadota bacterium | reverse complement strand
CCCCAATTTAATGGTAACTGGCGGCAGCTAGTGGACAATCTCAAGCTGGGCCTTGCTAAAACACTGGCGACGCATTGCGAGCTAGAGAATTTCGATGAAAACAGCTTTCATTTAACCGTGCCAGAAAGCCAAAAGCATCTGTTAGAAGCAAGTTATCAAGACAAGCTAAGTGGCGCCATTAACGATTATTTCGGCAGAAAAATTAAACTCAACTTAAAAGTTGGGGGCACTGGCAATACGCCAGCCCAGCAGATATTTGAAGAAAAAGCAGCCATACAATCTGAGGCAGTCGCCGCCATCCAGCAGGATGATTTTGTGCAGGCCTTGATTAAAGATTTTGGCGCACAAATCGTGCCTTCCAGCATCAAACCTATCAATCAAAATTAGTTAAAATCAACTTTAAGAAGGAAGCAAGTATGTTTAACAAAGGCGGCATGGGCAATTTAATGAAACAAGCCCAAATGATGCAAGAAAACATGAAACGCGCTCAAGCAGAGCTAGCTAATGTCGAAGTGGAAGGCGTCGCAAGCAACGGTCTGGTGAAAGTCACCATGACTTGCCGCAACGAAGTAAAACGTATCAGCATTGATGACAGCGTGATGGATGACAAAGAAACTTTAGAAGACTTGGTATTAATCGCGTTTAAAGATGCTATCAGCAAGGCAGAAAAAACTTCTGAAGCACGCATGGGCAGCCTGATGCCTGCAGGAATGAAATTGCCTTTCTAGCCCATTCATTATTACGCTGACACATGCATTCTCCTGCTAGCCTAGAATCACTTATCCAAGCCTTGCGCTGCCTGCCAGGCGTGGGACCCAAATCGGCTACTCGCATGGCCTACTACCTTTTGCAACGGGATAGACAAGGTGCTAATGCATTGGCTTCGGCGCTAGATACCGCTTTACAAGTGGTCGGCCATTGCCAGCTTTGTAATACTTTTAGCGAACAGCCAATTTGTCCAACTTGTGAGTCTGACGATCGCGATAAAAGCCTGTTGTGTGTGGTAGAAATGCCAACCGACATGATGATGATGGAACAAACTCACGCCTATCAAGGCATGTATTTTGTGTTGATGGGCAGGCTTTCACCTCTTGACGGTGTGGGCCCCAAACAAATCCATTTAGAAAAATTACTTAAACGTGCCCAGGACGGCTTGGTCAAAGAAGTGATTTTGGCAACCAACTATACAGTAGAGGGTGAAGCAACCGCCCACTATATCAGCGAGCTTTTGGGTAAACACGGTCTCAAAATTACTCGAATTGCCAGAGGCATGCCGATGGGTGGTGAAATAGAGTACGTCGATGCTGGCACACTCGCTCAGGCAATGATGGAAAGAAGAAACGTTTAGATCAAAAGTGATAAAAAAAGCCCACTTTCATGGGCTTTTTTATTTAATCAACACTTACAAATATTACTTAGAAATGTTTGTAATGTTTTTTCAATTGCTTCACAACTTCCCATTGTGACTTCAAGCCCTTAGCAAACTCAACATAATCGCCTGCTTTAATGGTCACTGTTTCGCCACCTTGTGGAGTCACTTTAAATTCGCCTTCCAACACATAAGCTTTTTCTGTCATGCTGAAATCAAGTGGGAATTTTGATGGTGGGCAATCCCAGATATTCCAAGAAGATACGCCCAACTCTTGTAATTTTTCTTGTGAAGGATTGTGATCAATAATAATTTGGCTCATTTGTTGTCCTGATTTAATTGATAAAAATAAAGCCGCAAGTTTGCGGCTTAAGTATTCTGGCGGAAGAGGTGAGATTCGAACTCACGGTGGGCGTGAACCCACGACAGTTTTCAAGACTGTAGCATTAAACCGCTCTGCCACTCTTCCGTCTTGTTTCGGCCATTCAAAACAACCGAGGGGCGCATTATAACACCGATTTTTAATCGTCCGCTATATCTGAATCAGGAAAAAGTACATCGGTGTAGCCAAACTGGCTTAAATCTTGAATACGCATAGGGTAAAGAATGCCATCTAAATGGTCACACTCATGCTGCACCACTCGCGCGTGGAAACCGCTTACTAAACGGTCTATTGATTGGCCGTATTGATCAAAACCTGTGTAATGTAAGCGAGCAAAGCGCGGCACTATGCCACGCATACCAGGCACGGATAAACAGCCTTCCCAGCCGTCTTCCATCTCATCCCCAATAAACTTCAGCGATGGATTAATGAGTACGGTATAAGGGACTTGTTCCGCATCGGGGTAACGCGGATTATGCCCCACTCCGAAAATAACGACTCGCAAGCTAACGCCAATTTGCGGCGCGGCAATGCCTGCGCCATTCATGGCTTGCATAGTATCTTGCATATCTTGAATTAAGGCGTGAAGTTCTGGCGTATCAAAAGCTTCAATAGGCTTCGCCTTCTGAAGAAGCACAGGGTCGCCCAAGCGCAACACTGGTTTAATGGCCATACAGCGCCACAACCTCTTCCAAAATGTGGCGAACTTTGGCCATCGTCACAGCTAAAGTCGCATTAATTTCTTCATATTTAATTTCATGCAAGCTTTCGCCGCGGCCAGCCGCGTGGTTGGCCACCGGGCAAATCGCCGCATAACGCACCTCAAGCTCACGCGCCAAGGCCGCTTCAGGCATGCCTGTCATACCAACAACAGTAGCGCCATCTCTCTCCATACGGTTGATTTCTGCGGCTGTTTCTAAGCGAGGACCTTGCACAGCGCCATAAACCGCACCATCCACAACAGACTCTCCTATTTGCGATGCAGCTTTAAGACACAATGTTCTTAATGGATGAGAGTACGGCTCAGTAAAGTCGATGTGTCTAACTTGCTGATCACCTTCTGCACGCATGCCATCAAAAAAGGTATTTTTACGACCATGGGTATAGTCAATAATTTGATGTGGCACCACGATTTTTCCAGCGCCAAACTCGTTAGAAATACCGCCTACAGTGGCAACAGCCATAATATCTTTCACGCCTTGAGAGTGCAGCGCCCAGATATTAGCTCGATAGTTAATCCCATGTGGCGGAATGGTATGTGCATTACCGTGACGCGGCAAAAACACGACCGTTTTTCCACCAATATCGCCAAAAGACAAAGGCCCTGAAGGCTCTCCATAGGGTGTACGCACAATTTGTCGGCGCGTGATTTTTAGATTTTCTAATGCGGTTAAGCCAGTTCCGCCAATAATTCCAAGCATAAACAACCTCAATACTGATGAACGTTTCATCAAATTGTAGCGCAATCTAAAGCGCTTCAATCAATTTTATGTAAGCCAGATTTATGGCATACTCCAAGCCAATCATGACCGCATCACAACACAATCATCAAGCCATACAGGCGAGCCTAAAATTGGCAAAAAATCATTACGAAAATTTTCCAGTCGCTTCGTTCTTTTTACCCAAGCGTTTGCGTGAGCCGATTGCTTTAATTTACGCCTTTGCGCGTCAAGCTGACGATTTTGCTGATGAAGGCAATCTGGAACCAGAACAACGTCTAAAGCTGTTAAACGAGTTTAAAGCCGAGCTAGATCTTATCCGCAGCAATCAAACGCCTAACAGCAGCTTGTTTATTGCTTTACAGACATGCATTCGGCAGCACCATCTAGAACTTGCACCTTTTTATGACTTACTTGACGCGTTCAAGCAAGATGTCAGCAAAACGCGTTATGAGAACTTTGGCGAAGTCATGCATTATTGCCGCCGATCCGCCAACCCAATTGGTCGATTACTGCTAGCTTTATATGGGCAAGCCACAGAAAGAAATATAGGCATGTCAGATGCGATTTGTAGCGCCTTGCAGCTGATCAATTTTTTGCAAGACATTGCGATAGACGCAGAAAAGAATCGCATTTATTTGCCGCAAGACGAACTCAAAAAATACCATGTCCCAGAATCTCAAATCCTAAAAAATGACAGCTCTGGCGCGTGGTCATTATTGATGGAGTTTCAAATCAATCGTGCCAGAAAGCTATTGCAGTCGGGCGCCCCACTTGGGCTTGCGCTTTCAGGCAGAGCTGGCTTTGAAATGCGCATGATGATTGCAGGTGGCGAACGTATTTTAAAAAAAATACATCAAGCACGTGGCGACAGCTTTAGCCAGCGACCTACTCTATCTAAAAAAGATTGGCTATATATGGTTTATCGCGCCGCCAGAAAAAAATGAGTCAAAGTGAATAAGCCCATGTCTCCTCAAGCCTACTGCCAACAAAAAGCTGCTGCCAGCGGTTCTAGCTTTTATTACAGTTTTTTATTTTTGCCCAAAGCCAAACGCGAGGCGATTACTGCACTTTATGCGTTTTGTCGCGAAGTGGACGACGTTGCTGACGAATGTACCGACATCAATATCGCCCGCACCAAGCTCGCTTGGTGGCGCAACGAGATACATCAGCTATATGCTGGCAACCCCCAACATCCCGTTACCAAAGCCCTAATGCCAGCCATTCATGCGTACAAGATGGATGAAGAACACTTCCTGGAAATCATCGATGGCATGGAGATGGATTTAGATCAAAATCGTTATGCGGACTTCAAACAACTACAACTTTACTGTTATCGAGTTGCTAGCGTGGTTGGTCTACTTTCCGTGCAAATTTTTGGCTACAACAATCGCAATACACTCAAATATGCGCATGATTTAGGCATGGCATTCCAACTTACTAATATTGTTAGAGATATTGGTGAAGATGCACGACGTGGCAGGATTTACATTCCGCTCGATGAAATTAAAAAAGCTGGCTTAAGTGAGACCGATATTTTGCATGGTCATCATTCAGCGAAGATGCAAGAGCTTCTCGATTTTCAAATTGAGCGTGCGGAACGCTTTTATGACAAAGCCCTCACTGCTCTGCCTCAAGAAGACAGAAAGTCTCAGCGCACAGGCCTGATTATGGCAGCGATTTACCGAACCTTACTCAGAGAGATTAAACGCGGCGGCTCACAACAAGTGCTGCGCGCCAGAATTTCTCTCACTCCTCTCAGAAAGCTCTGGCTTGCTTGGACAACATGGCTGAAGTTTTAAAGCCACTCACACAAAAATCAGTGGCTGTGATTGGTGGTGGAATCGCTGGATTAAGTGCCGCTGCTAAGCTGGCTGAACAGGGAATTTCGGTAACCCTATTCGAGGCTGCACCACAACTCGGCGGACGTGCTCGCCGCGTCAATTTCAACAACCTATCACTCGATAACGGCCAGCACATCTTGCTAGGGGCTTACCATCAAACTTTAGGGCTGCTTAGCTTAGTAGGCATCAGCGAAACATCGCTTTTGTTGCGCCAACCTTTGTCTTTGCATATGCATGGCGCCATGCGTTTAAAGACGTGCTCATATTTACCCGCCCCGCTTCATCTGCTGGCAGGCATTTGCTTTGCAATGGGTTTGAGTTTTGGCGAAAAGTTAAGGCTGATTGGCTTTTTTACTTGGTTAAAAGTTCAAGGCTTCAAGGTCTCCCAAGATCTGCCTTTATTAGATTTTTTGCATCGTCACTGCCCATCAGGCAAGCTCACACAAATGCTCTGGGAGCCTTTGTGTCTTGCTGCGCTAAATACACCTATTCAACAAGCCAGCACCCAAGTTTTTTTAAATGTTTTACGAGATAGTTTTAACAACAAGAAAAATGACAGCGATTTGCTGTTGCCAAAAACTGACCTATCTTCAATGCTAGCCGAGCCGATAGCCACTTATATTCGAAGCAAAGGTGGCGTCGTTATGTGCAATCAAGCCATCAATAAAATCGAACAAAGCAAACACGGCTTTAGGCTTAAAGATAAATCAGAGCAAACATTTAATTTTAGCCATGTGATTGTCGCAACCTCGTCTGCTCAAGCACAAAATTTGGGCTTAGCGCTGAACGTGCCGGCCTTCTCTTATCAACCGATTTATACGGTGTATCTGCAATATCCCGCAGAGACAAAGCTACCGCGCATAATGACGGGCTTTTGCCATAGGCTTAGCCAATGGGTATTCGATCGCGGAGCGCTCTGTGGCCAGACAGGCTTAATGTCGGTGGTGATTAGCGCTGAAGGCCAGCATCAAGACTTGACGCAAACACAGCTAGCAGAGGCTGTTATCCAAGAGCTAGCCAGCGATTTTCCTGAATTGCCTCCACCACTTTGGCACAAAGTGATCGCCGAGAAACGTGCAACATTTAGCTGCAACAGCGCATTAACACGCCCATCCACAGAGACTACCATGCCGAATCTTTACTTGGCTGGGGACTATGTGACAAGCGGCTGCGCCTTGAGTGATTATCCCGCAACAATCGAGGGCGCTGTCCGTAGCGGACTTGCTTGTGCAACACAGATTGCTGGGCAAAATCACGCTAAATCGTGAGACAATTTTAAAAATTTAATACAAACGCATGATGAAAAACTACCAAGCACCACATGACCATCTAAAAAACCGCGTCATTCTTGTCACAGGCGCAGCCCAAGGCCTAGGAAAAACAGCAGCCATTGCTTTTGCAAAACAGGGTGCAACGGTGATTTTGCTCGATAAGCCTGAAAAAGAAGCTAAACAAGCTACAAAATTAGATGAAACTTACGATGCGATTCTAGCGGCTGGCTGTCCCCAAGCTTTAATTTTTCCTATGGATTTAGAAAAAGCATCAGAAGAAGATTTCAAAAATATGGCAGAAGGTATTTATCAACAGCTTGGTCGTTTGGATGGGATATTGCACAACGCTACCCAGTTCAATAATTTAAGCCCTTTGGCAATTCAAACGGCTGCTCAATTTGAACAAATGTTTAAAGTAAACGTGGTAGCCCCTTTTGCGCTAACCAAGGCCTGCCTGCCCCTGCTGCAACGCGCTGAAGACGCTTCGATTATTTTTACCTCAAACAGTGCAGCACGAGAAGCAAAGCCTTTTTGGGGCAGCCACGGTATTAGCAAAGTAGCAGCCGACACCATGATGAAAATGTGGGCGGAAGAAATCCATGGCGCCAACATTCGTTTTAACAGCTTAGTGCCAGGCGCCTTACAAAGCCCTCAGCGCAAAAAAACACATCCAGGCGAACTACATGCTGACCTGCCTCCCATGGAAAGTGCTATGCCGCTTTATTTGTATTTAATGGGAAGTGATAGCAAAGGAACAACAGGCCAGATTTTCGCCTGCTAGGGTTTAGATATCGCGCGCTTGATGAAGCGCTTGCTCTAGGCGCTCGACTGCAAAAACTTGCATGCCCTTAATAGGCTGTTTAGGGGCATTCGCTTTAGGCACAATCGCATGAGTAAAACCAAGCTTGGCCGCCTCTTTCAAACGCTCTTGACCACGCTGCACTGGGCGCACTTCTCCAGCAAGACCAACTTCACCAAAAACGATAAGTTTGCTATTTAATGCTTTGTTTTTTAATGAAGAAACGATGGATAGCAACACCGCCAAATCGACTGCTGGCTCGCTAATTTTGACACCACCAACCGCATTAATAAACACATCTTGATCAAAACAAGCCACGCCTGCGTGGCGATGCAAAACCGCCAACAACATCGCTAAACGATTTTGCTCCAAACCTACACATAAGCGCTTGGGGTTAGGCGCATGCGCCTCGTCCACCAAAGCTTGTACCTCCACCAACAAGGGTCTAGTGCCTTCTTGCGTCACCGTAATACAAGAACCAGCCACTTGAGAGGCATGATGCGACAAAAAGAGTGCGGATGGGTTGCTCACTTCACGCAGACCTTTTTCGGTCATAGCAAACACGCCTAATTCATTGACGGCACCAAAACGATTTTTAAATGCACGAATCAGACGGAAGCTGGAATTAGGGTCACCTTCAAAATAAAGCACAGTATCGACAATGTGCTCCAGCACTCGCGGCCCAGCTAAGGAGCCCTCTTTCGTTACATGCCCAACCAAAATCAAACTAATGCCTAACTGTTTCGCAACGCGCGTTAACTGTGCAGAACATTCACGCACCTGGGCTACTGAGCCAGGGGCTGATTGCAAAGCTTCTGAATAAACGGTTTGAATAGAATCAATCACTGCCACATCAGGCTGATACGTTTGCAAGGTCGCCACAATTTTTTCGAGATTAATTTCAGCGAGCAAATCCAAAGGTGAAGCGTCCAAACCCAAGCGTTTAGCCCGCATCGCAATTTGTTGTGCGGACTCCTCACCACTGACGTAAAGCGTTTTGCTTTTATCGCCAAGATGGCAAAGCGTTTGCAGCAACAGAGTCGATTTGCCAATCCCTGGATCACCGCCAATTAACACCACTCCGCCTGGCACCAAGCCGCCGCCTAAAACGCGATCAAACTCACCGATACCTGATGGCTTACGAGGCGTTTCAGCGGCTTCAACTTCTTTTAATTTTTGTACACTACTTGAACTTGCCAAGGGTGCAAAACGGCTAGCACCAGCGGTCTCTGCTACGCCTTCGACCAAAGTATTCCAAGCCATGCAACTAGGGCATTGCCCTTGCCATTTAGGTGATTGGCCACCACACTCGGTACAAATATAAACCGTTTTTGCTTTAGCCATTTAATCCAGCACCTTTACTGGCACGCGCGTTGCAACAGCGCACAGCAACTCATAGCTAATGGTGCCCGCAGCCTGAGCAACTTGATCAATCGGCACCTGTGCACCCCATAGCTCCACTGAAGAACCAATATCTGCTTCAGGAATATCTGTGATATCGGCAAACATCATATCCATAGACACTCGACCTAATGTTCTTGTGAGCCTGCCAGCAACAGCGATAGGCGTGCCGTTTGGGGCATGGCGCGGATAACCATCCGCATAACCACAGGCCACAACACCAATACGTGTTTTTTTAGTTGCGGTAAATTGGTGACCATAACCCAGACTGTCACCTGCTTCCAAGTTTTGTACCGCGAGTATTTTGCTAGAAAGCTGCATCACAGCTTTCAAATCAAAACTTTCCGCCACGCAACTCGCTGTTGGCGATGAGCCATACAACATAATGCCAGCGCGCACCCAGTCACCATGCGCCTCTGGAAAGCGCAAAATGGTGGCAGAGTTGGCTAAAGATTTAGGGAAGACCAAGTCTTTGGCGACTTGATTAAACAAAGCCAATGGCTGTGTAATGCCCAGTGATTCATCAGCAGTCGCAAAATGCGTCATGAGCGTGATATTTGCAACATGATGACAAGCTGTTAAACGTGCTAAAGCAGCAGGAAAATCGTTAGGGCTAAAGCCTAAGCGATTCATACCCGTATTGAGTTTTAAATGCACAGAAACAGGATGTGGCAGCTGAGCCTTGCACAGCATGTCGATTTGCGCATCACAATGCACAACCAGGCTGATTTGATGTTGGCTGATGGCTGGCAGCTCCTCGGCAGAGAAAGCGCCTTCCAAAAGCAAAATGGTTTGCTGATAACCTGCACTACGCAGCGCTAAAGCCTCATCAAGACTCAACACTGCAAAACCATCTGCTTGCTTTAAACCCAAAGCCGCATTGAGCAGTCCATGCCCATAACCATTTGCTTTAATCACCGCCATCACTTTGGCTTTTGGAGCCTTAGCCTTGGCGATGTTTAAGTTATGCGCTAAAGCGCTTAAATGAATAGTGGCCTGAATGGGACGCATAGCACTTAGTAATCGTCGCCCATATGCGCGTTGCCAGAGGCAAAATTTTCGAAGCGTGTATGATGCCCCAAGAAAGTCAAACGAACACGGCCAATTGGGCCGTTACGCTGTTTAGCGATAATAATTTCAGCGGTGCCCTTATCTTCGGAATCTGGGTTATAGACCTCATCACGATAAATAAACAAGATTAAATCGGCATCTTGCTCAATCGCGCCAGATTCACGCAAATCTGACATCACAGGACGTTTGTCGGGACGCTGTTCCACGCTTCGATTAAGCTGCGATAGCGCAACCAAAGGCACATTTAGTTCTTTAGCCAAGGACTTCAATGAACGTGAAATTTCTGAAATTTCGGTCGCACGGTTTTCGCTACCCCCTCGACTAGATGAAGTGCCTGCCATCAACTGCAAATAGTCGACCACGATTAAGCCTAAGCCGCCTGTTTGGCGATGCAAGCGACGCGCACGCGCACGCACATCGAAAGAGGTTAACCCTGCTGCTTCATCAATATAAATAGGCGCATCATTCAATCTACCCAAAGCCGTTGTTAAACGCGCCCAATCTTCATCTTCAAGATTGCCGTTACGCATACGATGTTGATCTAAGCGACCCACAGAGCCAATCATACGTGTCGCCAATTGAGTTGCGCCCATTTCCATTGAGAATACGGCCACTGGTTTTTTGCTATCCAAAGCGACGTTTTCAGCAATATTGAGCGAGAAGGCCGTTTTACCCATTGAAGGGCGACCTGCCACAATAATTAAATCGCCAGGCTGGAAGCCAGAGGTCCGCTCATCCAAATCGTCAAAACCTGTTGGGATACCTGTGACGCTACCTTGGTTTTCGCGTTGATAGAGGTAATCAATACGATCAGCCACTGCAGGCAATAAGGACTTCATGTCCACAAAACCTTGCGAGCTGCGATTGCCGCTTTCGGCAATATGAAAAATCTTAGCTTCAGCCTCATCCAGCAACTGTTGAGCATCGCGACCTTGCGGGCTATACGCGCTTTCAGCAATACCCGAACCCACTTCCACCAACTTACGCATAATTGAACGCTCGCGCACAATCTCAGCATAGCGACGAATGTTAGCTGCCGTTGGTGTGTTCTGCGCCAACATGCCCAAATAGGCAATGCCGCCTACACTGGACAGCTCAGCTGTGCTTTCCAAAGACTCAGCGACTGTGACAATATCGGCTGGACGACTATGCTCAATCAGCTTGCAGATATGTTGATAAATTAAGCGATGGTCATGACGATAAAAATCATCAGGGCTTAAAATATCAGCAACCTTGTCGAGCGCTTCATTTTCAAGCAATAAGCCGCCAATGACTGATTGTTCAGCCTCAACGGAATGTGGGGGAAGTTTTAATGAATCTAAGGTTTCGTCAGCCATGTTGGCATTATAACTGAACGGCTTTTAGACAACATCTTCGCCAAAAAGAAAAAGGGCTGCAAAAGCAGCCCTTTTATTCAGTACTTTACTGACGGGTAAATTAAGCTTCACCCAATACAGAAACAGTGATATCAACCACTACATCGTGATGTAGAGCGATAGACACTGGATAGTCACCAACAGCTTTCAATGGGCCGTTTGGTAAACGAATTTCTGATTTAGCCACTTCAAAACCAGCAGCTGTCAAAGCTTCAGCAATATCTACGTTACCTACTGAACCAAACAAACGACCGTCAACGCCAGCCTTTTGTGTGATTTGCAACATGTAACCAGCAAGCTTCTCGCCACGTTTTTGAGCAGCAGCCAACAAGTCAGCTTGTTGCTTCTCTAGTACCGCGCGACGCGCTGCAAATTCAGCGATATTTGATTCTGTTGCACGTTTAGCTTTACCTTGAGGAATCAAGAAGTTACGACCGTAACCGTCTTTCACCTTTACGATATCGCCTAGGTTGCCTAAGTTCACTACTTTTTCTAATAAAATAATTTGCATGGCTTTCCCCTTAGTGCTTATCAGTGTATGGCAACAACGCTAAGAAACGAGCGCGTTTAACCGCTGTTGTTAACTGACGTTGGTATCTTGCTTTCGTACCAGTAATACGTGCAGGAATAATCTTCCCATTTTCTGAAATGAAATCTTTTAATAGATCTACGTCTTTGTAATCTACTTCTTTAATGCCCTCTGCTGAAAAACGGCAGTAGCGGCGGCGTTTAAACATATCACGTGCCATGTTAATAATCCTTTTCTCTTTAGATTTTCTCTAATGCTTTAATGTGCAATACCAGTTGTGTGCTTTTAAGGCTGCGTTTAGCAAGAAAACCAGAAACCTTTAACTTGTCTCCAACTTTGCTGCTTTCTGATTTTTCTGCAAGCGATCCTAGAATCATCGCATTCACATCACACTCAACCTTACGCGGCATATCTGCTTCAATTTGTTCAGAACTATGCCTTAACACCAAACTCAACAACGGTATTCCTGCTGGAGTAAAACGTAGCGTTTCGATTTGAACCACTTCGCCTTGAATGACTAAATAATTAGTCTCCAGCGGATTGCAACTCACTTAAGCAGCAGCTTCCTCAGCTGATGCCTCATCTTTACCCAATACTGATTTAGATTTCTCTTCTTTCATCATTGGTGATGGTGCTACCACAGCTTCATTTGTTGCGATAACCAAGTGGCGCAACACAGCATCATTAAATTTAAATGCATGTTCAAGTTCGTCTAAAACGAATTGATTACATTCAATGTTCATGAGCACGTAGTGCGCTTTGTGAATTTTTTGAATTGGGTAAGCCAATTGACGACGGCCCCAATCTTCAAGACGGTTGATAGCACCGCCATTTGAAGTAACAAGCGTACGATAACGATCAATCATCGCAGGCACTTGCTCGCTTTGGTCCGGATGGACGATAAATACTACTTCATAATGCCGCATGTAAACTCCTTTTGGATAAAAGGCTCCTGCACAGCGAAACAGTGAGCCAAGGTGGAAAACGCGCGATTATATATCAAAGTCGCTAGAAAAGGCTAGCGTTTATTAGAGATTAGTTGCCCTGCTGGCGGATTACTCTGATGTTTAATGGTTTGATGAATGGCCAAATAGTCGTTTTTAGCCAATAGCCAAGTAGCAAAAGATTTATCGAGCGCATATTTCGAGAAATATGGGTCTAATACTTGGCTTGCAATTAAATCTGCAATTCCGCTCTGTTCCTGAGTTTCCGCGGATTTTACAATCAACAAGTGTTCAGCATTGAGCTTATCAGCCAACCAAGCAGCCAAGCTATCCGAAGTTAAATCCCAAGAGGTCGGCAAATCTTCATCCGCCAGCACCATGGGTGATGGTTTCCAAACAATAGCGCGATGTTGCCAGCCAGTCTCCGCTATTTCCAACTCACTAGAAGCAATCGCCAATTCTGGATTTAGGCCCACCATCAGCGATGCGTACTGATCCATCGCAACAACCGCCATTTGGTGTGCCGTTTTATCATCAATCCCCGTTTTAAATTGGGCTTCTCTTACGGCGTCAGCGAATAATCCGCCGCCCGGCACCACTACCACTTTGCCATCGCCAAACTTTACCAAAGCGTCCAACCAGCCTTGAAGTGCAGACGAACCTAAAAGACTTCCGCCAAGCTTAACAACCCACATTATTGAGTGCTCTTTCTCGCAAAGAAATATCGCCGCCAAAATGCTTTAGCAATTGCAACATTGATGAAGCTTTATCCCAAGTTTCTCGATACTCTTTCTCGCATTGAGAATCAGCCACAACGCCACCTCCAGCGTAGAATCGCATTTCCTGATGACTATAAATGGCTGTTCTAATCGCGATATTTGTATCCATATTGCCATCAAAGCCTATATAGCCGATTGCGCCGCAGTAAACACCACGTCGATGAGGCTCCAACTCCTCAATAATCTCCATAGACCTTAATTTGGGGGCACCAGTGATAGAGCCTCCAGGAAAACAGGCGCGCAGCAAATCAACTGCTGCCATCCCTTGCTTAAGCTTGCCAGTCACCGTACTTACCAAATGATGTACATTGGCAAAACTTTCTAGCGCAAATAAATGATCAGCGCGCACACTGCCCGTTTCGCACACTTTGCTAATATCGTTGCGCAGCAAATCCACAATCATTAAGTTTTCCGCACGATCTTTTGGGCTGCCTTGCAAAGCCTGCGCATTTTGCTGATCTTGTAAGGCATCAACAGATCTAGGGCGCGTTCCTTTAATAGGTCTGGTTTCAACGTGATTGCCAGACACTTGTAAAAAGCGCTCAGGGGAAGCTGATAACACCTCAACTTTAGAATGCTTATCCTGCAAATTCATATACACCATAAAAGGCGCCGGGCTAATCTCACGCAAAGCTTGATAAGCATCCCAGCCACTGCCCTCTGCCCGCACAGAAAAACGTTGTGCCAAATTAACTTGATAACAATCGCCTGCCTGAATGTATTGCTGAACACGCTCGAACGCTTGATGATAAGTCTTGGGATTAAAGTTAGATACCAAAGGCGAAGTGACTTTAAATTTTGATGCATCTACAAATTTAGACGCATCCACCGGATCACAAGGCGCATCAAACAAAGTAGTTAAGGATGCCCATTGTGATTGAGTTTGAGGATTCTGGAGATGAGAGACCAAAAATGCTTGTTTTTGGCGATGATCAACCACAACAGCCCAGTCATAAATACCAACCATCATTTCTGGCAACTGCTCTTGATCAGCAGCGTGTGTAGATAATTTCTCTAATCGGCGCCCCAAATCATAAGAAAAATAGCCTACAGCACCACCTTCAAATGGCAATTCTGCTGTTGCCATTTGATAAGGCACCATGACTTTCTTCAACAACTCAAATGGATCTTCTTGGCTAAACCTACTTCCACCGGCATCAATAATTTCAGTTGCCTCGCCTCGCGTCACAAGCCTTACAAAAGGGTCTGCCACCATCACATCGTAATGACCAAACTCACTTTTGGGTTGTCCGCTATCCAAAAAAACAGCCCAAGGCAAATGCGCAATCTTATTAAAAATAAGCGCGCTATTTTCTTGATAGGGAATTTCGAGCTTCACCATAAAACTAAGTTAATCCTTTAAAGCCAAATGTGCCACAGCATAGGCTGGCAGGCACAAAGCGCTGACATGCCTTAGCTCTTCTGAATGCGCTTGAATAAGCTCCGCCGCATCCAGATAGGACCTGTCCATTCTCTCAGCCAACTTAGCCACTAAAAATTTACCTGCGCCAGCACCGACCAAAGTCGCTAACGGAGATAATTTAGAAACTTGCTCCGCCGCTTCTTGCAAACGCTGCAACTGTATTTCTTTAAAATTCTCCGCCAATTTTCGCCAAACTTCTAGCGATGCATCTTCCACATCATGCCCTATCATCCTTGCCAAGCGGCGTGCACTTTCGATGGCAGTCTTGCCACGACCATCTGCAGTTTCCGCCATATCATCCTCAGCTAGCAAATCACCTGTAAGACGATAGACATCGGCCGTTGTCGCAAAATGCTCCGCAGCTAAATGGGTTAACTCCCCATCAAATAAGACCTTAGGTCCCAATGCCATTAAGGGCGTGCGCACCACGCCAGAATAAAGCAATTCGCTTAAGCGTATCCGTGCTGCATCACAAGCGCCCTGCGCCAGCACATTTCCATTCGCAATTGGCACAAAATCGCTGGTTGTGCTGCCAACATCGATAAACAAGGCATTAGGCACTTGCTCAGCCAAAAAACAGGCACTTGCCAGCCAATTAGCAGAAGCAATTGAATCAGCAGATAAAGCAACTTGCTCGATATCAACAAAGCCCTTTAATCCCGCATAAAATCGAACAGTCCCAGCTAATTTTCTTCTTAAAAGCTGGGAAATTGCATTAACCCCTGCCGCACGACTTTCAAAAAGATCGACTAACTCACCCGTCATGGTCACAGCATGGTGAGTAGGCTTAATAGCAAGGCCGTCCAGAACCTCGTCAACTGCACGCTCCAATTCAACCAATCCACGCCACAAAGGGCATGCCACTTGAATGACATGCAGCGCCACACCGCACTCATCCAAAAGTGCGGCTTTTAAATGAGCACCCCCGACATCCCAACCCAAAACCGGGATAAGCTTTTCATCGATCAGATTGTTTTCAGGAACCAAGGGAGATATCTACTTTACGATATGCAATTGCTGGGGGGGCGAAGGGGTCATTATAAAACAAGTCCAATAACATCCGCGCTGGATTTACCCCACAGGCTTGATGCAGCGCCACATAAGAGGTCGTTAATCGGGGGTTTATTTCAAGCACATACATATCATCGCCATTGACGACAAGGTCAACGCCGACATAGCCTGCCAATCCTGAAAATGCTTGCGCAATCTTTTCAGCAATATGTTGAAAAGCATCACGATATTCAATGAGGTCATTCACAACACCCCCCTGATACTCTAGCTTAGTGTCATTAAAACGCATTTTTTGACGGTTGCAAGCCAATAGATAAGCTTTCCCCGCTTTGCATAGCATAGAAAAGCTCGCGGGAACGCCCTGAACAAAAGGCTGAATAATGTGGCTTTCTTTTCTTGTTTGCATCCAAACATCTAATTGATGCGTGCTTTCGAACACTTCAGTGTCACTGCAACCTGCACCATCAATAGGCTTGCCAATCCAAGCACATTCGCTTTGGGGCCAATCTGCATATAAGTAAGTAGAAGGCGTTTGGATATTGTGTCTTTTTAGGTGCTGGTAGGTTTGATACTTATTGGTGGTTATTTGTACAGCCTGTGTGTCACAACCTAAAACCATTTTATTTAAACGCTCTGCCATTGCACTTAACTGCGCCAAATAGCCGCCCGTTTCTGGTGCAACCAACAACACGGCATCGCTCTGTGCCATACACGAGGCCCAAGTCGCCCAAACATCATCTTGTTCATTGATGGCTAGCGCATCCGTCACGCCAAAGGGCTTAGATAATCTAGCGTCATAAGTCGTTAATATTTGTATGTTTTCCAACGAGGAAAAGTCATGCAAAACTGCGTCGCGCATCATTGCGCCTTCCTTTAACAAAGACGGCGGTAATGGCTCGCGATATAATCCCCCACCCGTGATAAATTCGCAGATAAAAATCTTCAAATGAACATTATTCCTGTGCTTGATTTGAAAGCTGGTCAGGTAGTACATGCCAAGCATGGCGATAGACAAAACTACCTGCCTATCCAATCTGCCCTAAGCAATTCCAGCGAGCCTCTTGCTATTGTTAAAGCCCTGCAATCATTATACCCATTCAAGCACCTCTATATCGCCGACCTTGATGCAATTCAGGGCAGTGGCAGTCACGTCACACAAATTAAAAATATACAGAAATATTTTCCCGACTTGGAAATTTGGCTAGATGCTGGATTCAACACAATTGAGGCAATAGAAGCTTGGCAAAACAGCAAAGTGCGTATTGTCCTAGGAAGTGAAAGCTTAGTTTCTATCGACCACTACAAAGCTATGCTGAACTCTTGTAAAACCTCGCCCATCTTGTCTCTGGATTTTAAATCTGGTCAATTTCTAGGTACACAAGCACTAATAAATGACACCCGGCTATGGCCGAATGAAGTCATTGCGATGACACTTGATCAAGTTGGCAGTCAATCTGGACCAGATTTAGCCCAACTTAAGGTGATTAAAAACTTATCGCCTGCAGCAGCTATTTATGCCGCTGGTGGGATACGCTCAGTAGGCGATTTAAATACACTGAAAGCGCAAAATTATACTGGCGCGCTAATCGCTAGCGCTCTGCATAACGGAAAGATTGGCAAGGCTGATCTAGCAAGGCTGATCTAGCAAGGCTGATGCAGCAATACCTTAAACAAAAAAAGCCCGACAAGTCGGGCTTTTTAATCTCTCAAACCAGCTTATTTTTTAGCTTGGAATGGGTGAACTGAATCTTTATAAGCCTTCAATACATCAGCCACTTTTGGCTCACGCGCCACTGCATTTTTCAATGCTTGTTTAGTTGCACGGTAGTTCCAGTCTTGGATACGCTCATCGATGTCAGCGTGGCTATCAATAAATACACCTACGCAAATGAACAAGTTTTCAGCCTCTTCTTGTGGAATCGTGCCATCAGCAACGCAATCCATCACAGCCATCGCAACACCACGTTGTGCTGGGCCAAACATTTGAACTGCTTGACGACCGTTTTTGATCGTTACTTTGTTAAACATCACTGTTGCAGGCTTAACCATCATGTTAGGCGCAACAATCGCCAACAAGCCGTTAACACCTTGTTTTTGATCAGTTAAAGTACGGCAAAAAGCGTCTTCAGCAGCACTGCCACGTGGTCCAATGATTAAATCAATGTGTGCTACGTTATACAAATCCAAACCTGTATGGTCAGGACGCTCTTCAATTACTAAAGCCTCACCTACTAAAACACGATCAATTACAGCCATTTTAAATCTCCAAATATCAACGTTTCCGCAGAAACAAACCAGTGCTACCGGATAAGCAGCACACTAAAAAGCCAGCGTCTGTTGGACGCCAAGCCATAAACGGTGCCCATTATCCCACAATTTATTTGTCATGATTATGACAAACGGTTGATTTTTACAAAGCAGTAACAAAAATAAAAGCCCACCACAGGGCAGGCTTTTATTTTGACTTGCTATGCCAGACATTCGCCTGACAGCAGTCCAACTACTCTAAGTTTGCGTGCAATGCGCGCATACCTTCTTCTGTCAGGCCTTTGTTGTGCACTAATTCAGAAATTGCAGCTTCTAAAAAGACCAATGCTGAAAGCTCGAATTGTGAGCCCATAGGCATACCTTTTGTTAATGGGAAGCTATCGTCTTGACCGATTTGAATCACCAAATCAGCGACATCAGCCATTAGTGATGATTTTTTCATTGATACCACAACGAACTTAGCACCAACAGATTTTGCTTTTTTCACGAATGGCAACAAAGTTTCTGTACCACCTGAACCTGAAACCAAAATCAACAAATCGCCTTCTTTGATGGCTGTTGTAACCACTTCACCAATCATATTCACGTTGTAACCAGCGTGCATTAAACGCATTGCAAAGAAACGTGAAACCAACAATGAACGGCCAGCACCGCCGATAAATGTACGGCCTGCTTTTTCAACCATATCAAGCAATTGCTTAGACTTGTTATCTGTTACAGACAAAATGCCTGTTAATTTATCCAAAATAAGTTTTTGATGATCCATGATATTTCCTTCAACTTTACGACGTATCTAAAAAAAATCCCGACACATTGCTGGGTCGGGATTTTGTGCTCTATAAATGCCTAGCTAAAAGCTAAGTATTTATTATTTACCGTGAGCGATTGCTGTGATTTCAGCAGCTGAAGCAGCTGGGTCAGCAGCACCGTAGATCGCAGCACCAGCAACAACGATAGATGCGCCAGCGTCACGTACTTGAGCAGTTGTAGCAGCTTTAACGCCACCAGCAACAGAGATTTCCAAACCAAGTTTCAAACCAGCAACCATTGCTAAGTCAGCAAATGGTGTTTGGCCAGCAGCTTGTTGGTCAAGACCAGTGTGAACACCAATAATGTGT
>JBDLQN010000009.1:0-19519 GCA_039800585.1 Pseudomonadota bacterium | reverse complement strand
GCGATTTTACGTGTTGAAGATAAGTAGAAAAGGGCTGCCCTTATGATGTTTGCATTGTTTATGGTGTTGGTGCTAATCGTGACTGGTTTTATCTGGTTGCTGGATATTGCTGTTTTGCGTAAAAAGCGCGCACCAGGCGCTAAAGACCCAGTGTTGGTAGAGTATTCAAAAAGCTTCTTCCCCGTCATTTTGCTAGTGTTTTTAATCCGCTCTTTTATTGCAGAGCCCTTTAAGATTCCCTCAGGCTCAATGATGCCAACTTTATTGGCGGGGGATTTTATTTTGGTGAATAAATTTACCTACGGCTTGCGTGTGCCTATTTTGAATAACACTTTTATTGAAGTGAATCATCCAAAGCGTGGCGATGTATTTGTGTTCCATTACCCACCTGATCCTTCGATTGATTACATTAAGCGTGTGGTGGGTGTACCTGGCGACAAAATCTTGTATCAAGATAAACAGCTTTATATTAACGGCCAAAAGATGGACATGACCTTTTTGGATGACTATCAATATGAAAGCGTGGGTTTCAACCAAGTACATGCTAAGCGATATTCAGAGCAATTGGGTGATGTTAAACACGATGTGTTGATTGAAGAAAGCAGTTTCAGTAAAGAGGGTGGTGTAGAAGTGCCACCTGGCCATTATTTTGCCATGGGCGACAATCGCGATAACAGTAAAGACAGCCGCTATTGGGGCTTTGTGCCTGAGCGCAATTTAGTGGGCAAAGCGTTCTTTATCTGGTGGAATTTTGATGACTTTAAACGCATCGGCAGTAACATCCAGTAATAGTGAATAACGCAAATCAACTTTTTGGATTAGAGCGTCAAATTGGGCATGACTTCGCCAATAAAGCGCTATTGACCCAAGCCTTAACCCACCGTAGTTTCAATGGCGCCAACAACGAGCGCTTAGAGTTTCTGGGGGATGGAGTCCTTAACTTCATTATTGCCAGTCAGCTATATGCAAAATTTCCCAAGCTTGATGAAGGTGATTTGAGCCGTTTACGCGCACATTTAGTGAAAGAGCCCACCCTTTCAGAAATCGCTACCAATTTAAATTTAGGTGAAGTATTACGTCTCGGTGAGGGCGAACTTAAAAGCGCTGGCTGGCGTCGTCCGTCAGTATTGGCAGATGCCTTAGAAGCGATTATTGGCGCGGTTTTTCTTGATGCGGGATTTGATGCTGCGCAAGCGGTGGTGATTGCTTTATTTACGCCATTGATCGAAAAAATCGACCCCAAAGCCATTGGTAAAGATCCTAAATCAATGTTGCAAGAATATCTGCAATCCAAAAAAGTAGATGTGCCCGTGTATGAAGTTTTGGCGATTGAAGGTGAAGCGCACTGCCAAGTTTTTCGGGTGGAGTGTCGCGTACCCAAATTTAACATTACAACGCAAGGCGAAGGTTCAAGTCGTCGTGCAGCCGAGCAAGAAGCTGCTAAATTGGCTTACGCTCAAATCACTGCCTAAAGGCTTATATGACAAATCATCCATTTCGCTGCGGTACTGTTGCCATTGTGGGGCGTCCTAACGTTGGCAAATCAACCTTACTGAATCACATTCTGGGCATGAAGCTCAGCATTACTTCGCGTAAAGCGCAAACCACGCGCCATCGTCTACTGGGCATCCATACCACAGAAGATACGCAATATTTGTTTGTAGATACACCAGGCTTTCAGCAAAAACATCTCAATGCGCTCAACAAAACGCTGAATAAAACAGTCACTCAGGTATTGAGTGAAGTCGATGTGGTGTTATTCGTCATAGAGCCTATGCATTTAGGTGATGCAGATAAACTAGTTTTAAATTTATTGCCCAAAAATAAGCCAGTGTTGCTAGTGGTGAACAAAGCAGATTTGATGGGTGATAAGGGTAATTTATTGCCTTTGATCCAAGATTTTGATTTGTTATTTCCGTTTGCCGCTATCGTGCCTGTGAGCGCTAAAAAGAACTTATATTTGGACGAGTTGTTAGACGTTGTTCGTGACCATTTGCCAGAGCAAGAAGCTATTTATGGTGAAGATGAAATCACCGATAAAAATGAACGTTTCTTAGCAGCCGAATTGTTGCGTGAAAAAGCATTCCGCTTTTTGGGTGAAGAAGTCCCTTATGGGATTGCAGTCGAAATTGAAAAATTTGAAATGCAGGGGAAATTACGCCGTATTCACGCAGCTTTTATTGTGGATAAAGAAAGCCAAAAGCCGATGCTGATTGGCAAAGGTGGCGAAAAACTCAAGCAAATTTCAACAGAAGCACGTCAAGATATGGAAAATTTATTTGGCGGAAAAGTTTGGTTGGAAACTTGGGTGAAGGTTAAAGGCGGTTGGGCTGACGACGAGCGCGCCCTTAAGAGTTTAGGCTATTAACTAAGTATCGAGCGATGGCTGTCAGCAATCTCACACGTCAGGAAAATCAGCCCGTTTATGTCCTGCACACCTTTCCTTTTAAAGAAACTAGCTTAGTTGTTGAGTTATTTACGCGTGATTTTGGCCGCGTTTCAGCAGTGGCTAAAGGCGCGAGAAGGCCGCGCTCAGCCATGCGAGGCATGTTGCAATCCTTCCAGCCTTTGTTGGGTGCTTGGTCGGGCAAACAAGAGCTAAAAAACTTACATTCTCTAGAATGGTACGCGGGTCTTTTAATGCTGCAAGGTGAGGCTTTAATGTGCGGCTTTTACCTAAATGAGCTATTGCTACGACTGTTGCCCCGTGAAGATCCGCATGAAGCCTTATTTGATGTGTATACCGAAACGCTTAAATCGCTGGCGGCAAATCCTCAAGACTCAGCACATATTTTACGTAAGTTTGAGCTTGAGTTTTTACAAGCCTTGGGCTACGCGGTGCCGCTTATTCATAATGTTCGTGACGAGGCTGTGCAAGCCGATCAACAGTATTTTTATGTACCGGAGATGGGGCCAGTTTCGCTCAAACATGACTACCAAGAAAATGGCGTACAATTAGCAGGCAAAACTTTGCTGGATATGGCAAAAAACGATTACTCGGACTCGCAAACTCAGCAACAAAGTAAGCAACTCATGCGGCTTTTAATGTCGCATTATTTGGGTGAACAACCGCTACACACGCGACAACTTTTGATGGATATACAGAATTTATGATAACGGCAGTATCTAAAATTAAACTGGGCGTAAACGTGGACCACGTAGCAACCTTGCGTCAAGCGCGTGGTACCCAATATCCAAGTGTGGTGCAAGCCGCTTTGCGTGCAGAAGAGGCAGGTGCAGACAGTATTACGATTCACTTGCGCGAAGATAGACGCCACATCCAAGATGCCGACGTTTACGCTTTGCGCCCCTTGCTGCAAACCAAAATGAATTTTGAAATGGCAGTGACTGATGAGATGGTGGGCATCGCCTTAAACGTGCAGCCACAAGATGTTTGCTTGGTGCCAGAACGTCGCGAAGAGCGCACCACAGAAGGCGGCTTAGAGGTGGCGGGTAACTTAGTGCGCATCAAACAAGTCTGTAAAACATTGGCTGATGCAGGCATACGTGTATCTCTTTTTATTGCGCCTGATATGGCGCAAATTGATGCTGCTAAGGCCGCTGGTGCGCCAGTGATTGAAATTCACACAGGTAAATTTGCAGACAGCGAAGGTGCTGAACAAGCGGAAGAGTTGAAGCGTATTCAGCAAGCGACAGCGCATGCTTTGTCTTTGGGGTTGGTGGTTAATGCCGGGCATGGCTTGAATATCCATAACGTGCACCATATTGCCGCTATCCCTGGCATTGAAGAGCTTAATATTGGCCATGCCATTGTGGCGCATGCCATTTTTGTGGGCTGGGAATATGCCGTGCGCGAGATGAAAGCTTTAATGCTTGAGGCTGCGAGCAAGTGATTTACGGTGTTGGCACAGATTTAGTTGAAGTGGCGCGTATACAAGAGTCGCTTGAGCGTTTTGGCTTGAACTTTGCCCTGCGTGTTTTAAGCGAAGCCGAAATGCAAGAGTTTAAACAGTCTAATACGCAGGCGCGCTTCTTAGCGAAACGTTTTGCCGCCAAAGAAGCCTTTGCAAAAGCTTTAGGCACGGGCATACGCAAGCCTGCTACTTTTGAGAATATTGGCGTCACTCATGATGATTTGGGTAAACCAGTATTTGATTTGGCGCCAGAGTTGCAGGCTTATCTCGCACAAAAAAACATCCAGTTCACACATCTTTCTATTTCAGACGAAAAAGCTTTTGCCACAGCTTTTGTTGTGCTCGAAAAATAAGCCATGGTGGATTTGCAGCAGCCCGATTATGAACGCCGTTTTAGCGGCGTTCGTCGTTTATATGGCGAGCAAGGCTTAGCCAAGCTGCAAGCAGCACATATCTGCGTGATTGGTATTGGTGGTGTTGGTTCTTGGGCGGTTGAGGCCTTGGCAAGAAGTGCAGTCGGTAAAATCACGCTGATTGATTTAGACAATATCGCGGAATCCAATATTAACCGACAACTTCATGCGCTTGATGGCGCTTTTGGTTTGGCTAAAGTCACCGCGATGGCGCAGCGTATCCGGACGATTAATCCCAGTTGTCAGGTGCATGAGATTGAAGAGTTTATTACGCCAGAAAATGTGGCAGAGATGCTTTCTGCTGGCTTCGATGTTGTGCTTGATGCGATTGATGATGCCAAGGCCAAGGTGGCGATTGCCGCTTTTTGTAAGCAGCAGAATATTCCCTTAATTACCACTGGCGGCGCAGGTGGCCGCTTAGATCCAACCAAAATCAAACAAGCAGATTTGTCTCAGGTAATGGGCGATCGACTGTTGGCTAAAGTGCGCAATCAATTACGACGGGACTTTGGCTTTCCTAAAGCTCCAGCTAAAGCCCATCAAAAGCCGCCAAAATTCGGTATTACGGCCATTTACTCAGATGAGCAGGTGCTACAGCCGAATGCGGATGAGGCCTGTGATGTTGATGGCCTCACAGGCCTTAACTGTGCGGGATACGGCTCATCTGTTTGTGTCACAGCCCCTTTTGGCATGGCCGCCGCAGGTCTGGCCATTCAGCATATTGTTAAGGCTTAGTTCTTGCTGGCTTCATTGCTTTTTCGAATGAAGTAAATCCAAAGATACACCACCATGGCAATTGCAAAACCAATACAGAGCAAGCTCATTTGGCCTGTGAATGTGTGAAATAAGATATCTGACATCTGTTTTCCTTTTTGTGTTGTGTTGACGCTTTTAATCGTAAAACTCTGGTCAAATGGCTTATTGACGCAAATCAACAGTTAGCTAGGTTGTTGATCATTTACAAAATAGATACAAAACTTCAAACAGGCCTGCTTCTTGCTAATGTAAAATTGCACTTAATTAATTAAACGGCACTTTTCTTGTGCCTTTTCAAAAAAGAAGCAATTTATGGCCAAAACTAAATCAACCGTTTCCAGTATTAGCAACGCAAAAACGCCCGCCAAACAGGCGCTGCAGAACCATTTGGTTTATTCCATGTTTAAAACAGAGGAGGTTGCGACGCCTCGCGACTGGTATTCAACCACCGCTTACACGGTGCGTGACCATGTGATTGAGCGTTGGGTAAAGACGGTTGAGGCGTATGCTGAACAAGACCCGAAGCGTGTTTATTATTTATCGCTCGAGTTTTTAATTGGGCGCATGCTGTCTAATGCTGCACTGAATTTGGGTGTGGATGCTGAAGTGCGTGATGGCTTGAATGCGCTTGGTCACAAAATGGAAAATGTGGTGGAGATGGAGCCTGATGCTGCCTTGGGTAACGGCGGTTTGGGTCGTCTAGCCGCATGTTTCTTAGATTCGATGGCGACCATGGATATTCCAGGTACAGGCTACGGTATTCGCTATGAGTACGGCATGTTTAAGCAGTCGATTAACAATGGTCAACAAGTTGAAAATCCTGATAACTGGCTGCGTTACGGCAATATCTGGGAATTCCAACGTCCTGAAAGCACCTACACTGTCCATTTTTATGGGCGCGTGGTCGAGTTTGAAACAGAACGTGGCACAGAAAGCCATTGGGTGGATGCCGATGCGGTAGTGGCAATGGCCTACGATGTGCCGATTCCAGGTTATGGGACGGAAACGGTCAATAATTTGCGTTTGTGGTCAGCTAAAGCAGCCAAAGAGTTCGATTTGCGCCACTTTAACGAAGGTAATTATGAGCGTTCTGTTGAGAGCCGGAATGCCACCGAAAATATATCAAAAGTGCTTTACCCCAACGATGCCTCTGCATCGGGTCGTGAGCTACGTTTAAAACAGCAATATTTCTTTGTATCAGCTTCGATACAAGACATTCTGCATCGCTTTTTGCTTAAGCATAAAGACTGGAAAAAACTACCAGACAAAATCGCGATTCAGTTGAACGATACACACCCAGCCATTGCGGTGGCGGAAATGATGTATCAGCTAGTCGATATTCATCGTTTAGATTGGGATTTGGCTTGGTCCTTGGTTGAAAAGATTTTCGCTTATACCAACCATACTTTGATGCCAGAGGCGCTTGAAACTTGGTCGGTAGAGTTGTTTAGCAAACTATTACCACGTCATTTGGCGATTATTTACCGCATCAATCACGAGTTCTTAGAGATGGTGAATCACCATTTCCCTGGAGATTCTGATTTGCTGAGTCGTGTTTCGATTATTGATGAAACCCATGGCCGTCGTGTGCGTATGGCACATTTGGCGGTGATTGGTAGCCACACGGTGAATGGTGTCGCAGCTTTGCATAGTGAGCTGCTTAAAGCGACTTTGTTTGCAGATTTCCATCGCATTTATCCAAATAAATTTGTGAATGTCACCAATGGCATTACCCCTCGTCGTTGGTTAAACCAATGTAACCAAGATCTGACTGCCTTGATGGAGAGTGCTATTGGTAAAGGCTTTCAGCGCGATTTGGATAAGTTGAAACTGCTCACGCCATTGGCAGATGATGCTGAGTTTAGAGCAGCCTTCCGTGCGGTGAAGCATAAAAATAAAGTCCGTTTGGCTAATAAGATTGAAGATTTAACAGGCGTAAAACTTAACCCGAATAGTTTGTTTGACGTGCAAATTAAGCGTATTCATGAATACAAACGTCAATTGCTGAATATCTTGCATGTCATTACCTTGTACAACCGCATTCGTTCAGGTCAAGCCAAAAATGTGACGCCGCGCACAGTGATTTTTGGTGGTAAAGCAGCCCCTGGTTATTGGATGGCAAAGCTTATTATTCGCCTGATTAACGATGTGGCCGCAATCATCAATGATGATCCAGCGGTGGGCGATAAATTGAAAGTAGTGTTCTATCCAAACTATGAAGTTTCTGCGGCCGAGCTACTCTTCCCTGGCAGTGACTTGTCTGAGCAAATCTCCACTGCAGGCACTGAAGCATCAGGCACAGGCAATATGAAGATGGCCTTAAATGGTGCGCTTACGATAGGCACTTTAGACGGCGCCAACGTCGAAATTAAAGAAGAAGTAGGTGACGAAAATATCTTTATCTTTGGTTTAACCACAGATGAAGTTGCGGCGATTAAAGCCAATGGCTATAACCCGTGGGATTACTACCATGCTAATCCTGAACTGAAGCAGGTGTTGGATATGATTGCCGGTGGTTTCTTCTCTGTTGAAGAGCCAGATCGTTACCAAGCCATTTTTGATAACTTGCTAAACAAAGGTGACCATTATCTCTTGTTGGCGGATTACGCGAGCTATATCGAAACACAGGAAGCCGTTAGTGCGCTTTATCAAAACCAAGAGGAATGGACGCGTCGAGCAATCTTAAATGTGGCGCGTGTAGGCAAATTCTCTAGTGACAGAACCATAGGTGAATACGCCAAAAACATCTGGAAAGTGGAGTCTGCAAAGCGCTAGCTTCGCACCTTCTCAAGTAGCATGGATGCTAAACAAAGCAAGCTGGTCAATCGCTTAATCTCGGCAATTTTGACAAAGAATTACGTCAAAATCGTCTTGGTGGGTATCGCTATTTTGCTCTCCGTGATTGCGACCGCGGATGGCAATATTTCTGGTCGCGTGGTCTCTGTTGCAGATGGCGATACACTGACAGTGCTAGATGCTGAGTATCAGCAACACAAAGTGCGTTTGGCGGGAATTGATGCGCCAGAAAAAGCCATGCCTTTTGGACAAGTCAGCAAACAAAAACTGGCGGAAATCTGTTTTGAAAAACAGGCGGAAGTCACGATTGTGAATACAGATCGCTATGGCCGTACCGTAGGCGATGTGGTTTGTGATGGTGTGCATGCTAACCAAGAGATGGTGAAAGGCGGCTACGCTTGGGTGTATCGTCACTATGACAAAGGATTTGAAGCTTTTTATCCATTGGAACAAGAAGCCAAAGATACAAAATTGGGCTTGTGGTTAGACCCAGAGCCTACACCGCCTTGGCAGTGGCGCCGGGCACATCAGCTAAAAGATTAAGTTTATTCTCTCGCGGCCTAACGCGATTTGCTACAATGGCGCTCAACATTCATTTTTGAGCACTTTCTAAGCGCCTCGTTTATGCACCTTGTTGTTTCCATTTCGCAGCAAACGCTGACTGTGTTCAATACACAAGGCGAATCTATTTCTCAGTTTCTGATTTCCACGGCTGCTAACGGTGCGGGTTGCCAAAAGAATAGCGGTTGCACGCCACTAGGTCAGCACATCATTCGCGCCAAAATCGGTGATAAAGCCCCATTGAATGCAGTCTTTATTGGGCGGCGACCAACAGGCGAAATTTGCACGCCAGCGCTGATGGCGCAACACCCTGAACGTGATTGGATTTTGACGCGGATTTTGTGGCTGTCTGGCAAAGAGTTGGGTCTGAATCGTCTAGGCGATGTGGATACCATGCAGCGTTATATTTATATCCACGGTACGCCAGACAACGTCAAATTGGGGGTGCCTGCATCTCACGGTTGTGTGCGCATGCGTAACACCGATGTGGTGAAGTTGTTTGATATGGTCACGGTTGGCGACACAGTCGAAATAATTGGGTAAATCAACCAGCATGATTAAACGGTTTTTCAGCATATTTCCTGTTATTTTTGGTGTTCTCTTACTGACTTTTCTTTTAGTTCATCTTGTTCCTGGCGACCCCGTGGAGGTGATGTTGGGCGAATCAGCGAATGCTGCAGACCGTGCCCAGTTAAGTGCAGATTTGGGCTTGGATCAATCTCTGTTTACGCAGTTTGGACATTACTTAAATAAGCTAGCACATGGTGATTTGGGCGTTTCTATACACTCCAAAAAGCCAATCAGTGATTTATTGGCGGAGCGCCTGCCAGCCACGGCTAAATTAGCGCTATTAGCTTTATCTTTTGCAATCTTTATTGGCTTGCCTTTGGGGGTTATGGCGGCGCTGAATGTTAAAAAATGGCCAGATCAATTGGCTAACTTGCTTAGTCTGACGATTTCAGCGATGCCGCATTTTTGGATGGGCCCCATGTTAATGCTGGTGTTTGCGCTTTGCTTAGGATGGCTGCCAGTGAGCGGCATGGAGACCACGTCGTCGATGATTCTGCCTGCGATGACTTTGGGCTTTGGTTTGGCAGCGATACTTACCCGCATGACTCGTGCCAGCATGTTAGAAGTTCTGCATGAGGACTTTATTCGTACTGCACGCGCTAAAGGATTAAATGAATCGACGGTCATTTTGCGTCATGCCTTGAGGGCCGCTTTGTTGCCCATTATTACGGTATTAGGTTTGCAGCTTGGTAGCTTGCTAGCTGGTGCAGTAATTACCGAAACAGTATTTGCATGGGACGGCGTAGGGCGCTTGCTGGTTGAGTCGATTGAGAAACGTGACTATCCGGTGACGCAAGCCTGTGTGATGGTGGTGGCATTAACTTATGTGCTCGTCAATTTTGTCACCGATTTGGTTTATACCAAAATTGATCCGCGTGTCAGGTTTGCCTCATGAAACATTGGGCAATATGGGTTTTAACGGCTTGGGTGCTTGCCGCATTAAGCGCGTTGTTGCTGCAACTTCATCCCAATCAAATTCATTTGGATGCTATTTTAGCTAAGCCTAATTTAAGTCAGTTATTGGGATTTGATGACCTTGGCCGCGCTATTTTGCCTCGTTTGTTAGAAGGCGCGCAGGTGTCACTGTTGGTGGTATTTGTAGTGACCGCCGTGACCAGTTTTTTTGGCATCAGCTTGGGTTTGGTGGCTGGTTATTATGGTGGTTGGGTAGATCGTTTATTGATGCAAATCACAGACGTGTTTTTGGCTTTCCCTGGTATTTTATTGGCCATTGCTTTTGCCGCGGTGCTTGGTCCTGGTTTAAATAACCTGGTGCTGGCTTTGTGTATTACCTCTTGGGTGGGCTATGCACGATTAACCCGAGCACAGGCGCTTTCACTTAAACAAAGACAGCATGTGATGGCTGCCTTATCTTTGGGCGCCAGCGTGCCGCGTTTAATGTTTAAGCATATGTTGCCATTATTGGCTGCGCCTTTATTGGTAGAAGCGACTTATAGTATGGCCGGGTTGGTGATTGCGGAAGCTAGTCTTTCTTTTTTGGGGTTGGGAATACAGGCACCAAACGCTTCATGGGGAGGGATGCTTAGGGACGGTGTACGGTATATGTTGGTGGCACCGCACTATGTATTGGCAGTTGGTTTAAGCCTAATGTCGCTGGTGTTGGCGGTGAATGTGTTAGGTGATCGTTTGCGAGAAAAATTAGAAACCAGAAAAAGTTAGAAATTCGAGGGAAAAATGAGTTTAGGTCCAGTCATGCTAGATGTGGTGGGGAAAGAGTTAACCCCAGCAGATATCAAACGTTTGCAGCATCCTTTGGTGGGTGGGGTGATTTTATTTGCACGCAATTTTGAATCATCTGCACAACTAAAAGCCCTTACAGCGAGCATTCATGCGGTTCGTCAGCCACCTTTGTTAATTGCCGTGGATCATGAGGGTGGGCGGGTGCAGCGGTTTAGAGATGGCTTTACCAAAATTCCGCCTATGCGCGAATTTGGCAAGATTTGGGATAGCCATCCTAAAAAGGCGAAAGAATTGGCAGAGCAAGCGGGCTGGGTTTTAGCGGCGGAACTGCGTGCGCATGGGGTGGATTTTAGTTTTACACCTGTATTGGATATGGATTATGGCGAAAGTCAGGTGATTGGCGATCGTGCATTCCACCTTAAGGCGCAAGCAATTCACGAGTTGGCCTTTGCCTTGATGCATGGCTTAAAAAATGGTGGGATGCCAGCCGTGGGCAAGCATTTTCCTGGGCATGGTTATGTGGTCGCAGATTCTCATGTGGCCATTCCAGTGGATGAGCGTGAGTTTGATGAGATTGCGCAGAACGATATGCAGCCTTTCCGTCAAATGATTGATGACGGTATTCATGCCATCATGCCGGCGCATGTGATTTATCCAAAAGTGGATGAAAAACCCGCAGGCTTTTCTCCACGGTGGTTGCAAAAAGTACTGCGTGAAAGATTGGGCTTTAATGGCGTGATTTTTAGCGATGATTTATCCATGGAAGGGGCTGGTGTCGCGGGTGATGTTACCGCGCGTGCTTTGGCTGCCTTGAATGCTGGCTGCGATATGGTTTTGTTGTGCAATCAGCCAGATAAAGCGGATGAATTATTAGCGAATTTGAAGTGGGAAATTTCGGGAGCAAGCTTGGCAAGATTAGCGCGTATGCATGGGGCAAAATCACCCATGAGTATGGATCAGCTTCATGAAAATGCTGCATTTGTGTCAGCGGTTAAACATATTGGCTTGGTGGGTAAATCAGAAGCAGATTTGTTTGCTTAATTGTTACTAAAAATGTCACAAAAATAATCTTGAAACTTAATACCAAAGCCGCTATCTTAAGAGTGTTGCCATTTGGCGATTTTTTCAATAAGGAAAACTGTAATGATTGATGATGTACAAGTGATTAGTCGTGGAAGTACCGTAGCGGATACGCAAAACAGAGTGTTGCGTAACACCTATGCCTTGCTTGGTTTGAGCATGATTCCAACCATCATTGGTGCGTTTTTTGGTTTGCAAATGAATTTCAGCTTTATGGCGCAGCATCCTTTCATGTTTGCCATAGGCTTCTTTGTGGTGATGTTCGGCATGTTCCAGTTAATTGCTGCTAAACAAAATAGCCCTGCGGGCGTTTGGTTGTTATTGGCGATGACTTTTGTATTTGGTTTATTGCTGGGCCCAATCTTGCAAGTGGCTTTGCATTTGCAAAATGGTGCAGAAATTGTTGGTTTGGCTGCAGCGGGTACAGGCGTCACGTTTTTGAGCCTTGCTGCGATTGCCTCATCGCCAGCACGTGATTTTAGCGGCCTAGGTAAATTCTTATTTATTGGCTTAATCTTGGTGTTGTTGGCTTCGCTTGCGAATGCTTTCTTTCACTTTGACCCAGCACATTTGATGATTTCTGGTGTGTCCGTGTTGATCTTCTCTGGTTATATTTTGTACGACGTGAACCAAATCGTTCGTGGCGGCCAAACTAACTACGTGATGGCAACTTTGGCAATCTATCTTGATATCTACAACTTGTTTGTAAACTTGTTGACCATCTTGATGAGTTTGATGGGTAACGACCGAGACTAAGTGACGAATAAGTTAGTTTGATGGATTTTAAAAAACCCGCTTCGGCGGGTTTTTTATCGCACTTTACTAACTAGCTAACCAAAACTTTCTTTCAGGATTTTTTATAGGCTTTTCTTGCTGAGTCGGCGTTGCTTAAAAAAATCAGAAAGCAGTTGCCCGCATTCGCTTTCTAAAACACCGCTGGCGACTTCTGTATGGTGATTCAGCTTATCTTCAGTCATCAAGTTAACTACGCTACCACACGCGCCTGTTTTGGGGTCTTTGGCGCCAAAAACGAGCTGCCCAATGCGTGCATGCTGAATGGCACCAGCACACATGGCACATGGCTCTAGAGTGACATACAAACTGCAATCCACAAGGCGGTAATTGCCGATATTTTTTGCAGCATCGCGCAAAGCTAATATTTCAGCATGCGCGCTAGGGTCCTGGCTGCCTATGGGGGCATTGCTACCGCGACCTACAATCACGCCATCTTTTACTACAATTGCGCCCACAGGCACTTCGCCTAGCGCAGCCGCATGCTGTGCCAGTGATAACGCTTCGCGCATGAATTGTTCATCTTGGGTCATGATGATTGTTGGTGGAGTTGGTTGATTAAATAACGCGCTTCAATAGCTACTTCTGAAGCGGTTAAGCCGATAGGGCCAATTGCTTGAGCCACTAAGTTATCTGCCGCTGCACCGTGAAGATAAACAGCAGTTTTGCAGGCTTCTAAGGCGTTTAAACCTTGTGCAACAAAACTCCCTATCATGCCAGCAAGCACGTCGCCTGTACCTCCGCTGGCAAGGGCTGCATTGCCTGTGGTGTTGAGGAGTAATTGATTGTTGCTGCTGATGAGCGTGCCAGCGCCTTTTAATACAACTGTGCAACGGAAATATTGAGCAAGTTGAAGTGCGCTCTCTTCACGATTCTTCTGAATTTGATCGGCAGTTGTGTTGAGCAGTCTCGCCGCCTCACCTGCATGGGGTGTGATGATGCTTGGTGCTGAGCGCTCTTTTAGCAATTTGGCCAGACTTGGATATGCTGAAATTAAATTAAGGGCATCGGCATCCAGCACCAAAGAAATCTCTTTTTTGAGCCAGATTTTAAGCACATCTTTCGAGGGGTTTAGTGTATCTAGGCCTGGCCCAATAACGGCGCAATCTAGAGATTTTAAGTGATCTAAATCGTGCATAGACCGCATCATGATTTCGGGGTGCAGTGTGTCTACACTAGGCGCATCTTTTGCCAATAGGCAGGCGTAGGTGCGGCCAGCGCCCAGCAATAAGGCGGATCTAGCCGCTAGCAGTGCTGCGCCCACCATGCCATCTGCGCCACCAATAATAGCAACGCTGCCATGCAAACCTTTGTGTGCATCTTTTTGGCGCTTAGGGATAGCAATATCTTTAAGTTGAATTTCAGCCGTCTGTTTCTCAGTCATAGCTTCATTGTAATGGGATTATTGGATAAAAATGGTTTTTTCTAAGGCCTTGATAAACCATAGTTTGGCTTTACCCATCCTTTTGTTTTGCGAGCGCCAAGCGTAATACATCAGAACGTCAGGTTTGGGTTCGGCCACTTCTTTAATCACTAAATTGCCTAAAGCGACTTGTTCATCAGCGAGGTGTTTGGGCAAATAACCAATTCCTAGTCCGCGCGTTTGGGCTTTTGCTTTCACATGCATATTGGCAACAGTCAGCACATCTTGCCCCGTTAAAATGCCTGAAGTGCGCGGTGGGAGATTGCGAGAACTATCTGCTGCCGAGACTGAGCGATATTGAATAATGTCTTCATTCAGCAAAGGCCTATTTAAAGCGGCTAGTGGGTGTGACGGGGCAACGGCAAAAACGAAAGGCAAGATTCCCATGGGTTTGACGCTAAAACCGCCGCTGGTTTGTATGTCGCCTGGAATGCCGATGGAAATTTCAGCGCGTCCTGAAACAAGCGCATCCCATGAACCAACATAGACTTCTTGGAGTACTTTGATGCGCGTGCCGAAACCGAGACGATAAAACTCATCAATTAGCTCGAATAATGGCTCTACGGGAAGTGCATCGCTTAGCGCGATAGTGAGCTCTGTTTCAACGCCTGTGGCAACGCGCTGAACGCGTGCTTCAAGCTCTTGCGCCGCTTGTAGTAAATGACGGCCTTCTTGCAACAATTCTTCACCTGCTTCTGTGATCGTGGCGCGGTGCCCAGAGCGATTAAATAACTCAACGCCTAAATCCTCTTCTAGTTTGCGAATGCTGTAAGTAATCGCAGATGGCACGCGAAATAAAGATTCGGCGGCTGCCGCAAAGCTACCTTTGCGGGCTATAGCATCCAAAATTTCTAAAGCTTCTAGGCTGATTTTATTATTCATAATATTTGAATGATATATGCAAAATAATTCGCTATCTAGTTAAAAAATGTTTATCTATGATGCTTTACTGTATTCAGTAAAGTTGAATAAGTAAGGAGTTTTAGAATGGAAATTCGCCCATCAGAACAACGAGGACATGCTAATTATGGTTGGCTAGATACTTACCATTCATTTTCATTTAATCGTTATTACGACCCAGCACGCATGGGCTTTTCTGTATTGCGCGTAATTAACGAAGACGTCATTGCTGCTGGGCGTGGTTTTGGCATGCATCCACATCAAGACATGGAAATAGTGACTTATATCTTGGATGGCCAGCTTGCGCACCAAGATAGTTTGGGTAACGGCTCTGTCATTAAGGCGGGGGATGTCCAGCGTATGACTGCTGGAACAGGGATTGTGCATGCCGAAATGAACCCCTCTCCAGATGAAGATGCTTTCTTGTTGCAAATTTGGTTATTGCCCAATCAAAACGGCTTAACACCCAGCTATCAAGACAAACACATCCCATTTGAAAGTAAGCTGAATCGCTGGCGTTTGATCGCTTCAGCCGATGCTCGCGATGATGCTTTATTGATTCATCAAGATGTAGATTTATGGGCTACTTATTTAGAGGCAGGTCATTTATTGGATTTCGAGGCATCAGCTGGCCGCAGTTTGTACGTGCAAGTGGCTCGAGGGATTGTGCAAGTGAATGAGCAATTGTTGCAGCAAGGCGACGCGCTGGCAATCCAAGATAGCGTGAACCTTAAATTACAGGCAGAGACCAACACGGAAGTGCTCGTTTTTGATTTGCCGCATGTCAGCCAATACCAATAATTTAACGAAAGGAAATACTATGAAAAAATTAAGTAAGGCATTATTACTGGCAGGTTTGTTGGGGTTGTCTGCTCAAGTTTTTGCGGAAGTAGAAAACTATAAAATCGACAACGCACACAGCTTTGCAAATTTCGAGATCCGTCACGTGGCTTCAAAATTAAGTGGCACATTTAGCGATGTGACAGGCAATGTGTTGATTGATCGTGCTAACTTAGCTAACTCATCAGTCAATGCTAAAATCAGCCTGTTGAGCGTAAATACTAGCTTGGCTAAGCGTGACGAACATATCAAAAAAGAAGAGTATTTGGATGTGGGTCATTTTGCGGATATGCAATTTGTCAGCACTAAAGTCGTCGCTAAAAATGCGAACGAAGGCGTGATTTCAGGTAAGTTGACCTTGCATGGTGTGACCAAGGAATTAAGTTTCCCATTTAAAGTGTTAGCTTATGCGACTGACCCTTGGGGCGGCTACCGCACAGGGATTGAAGCACATACTGCGATTAAAGCGACTGACTTTGGCTTTACTTGGGCGGCAAAACCAGGTGGTCCAGTGGGTGATGATATTGAAGTGACGCTTTTAATCGAAGGCGTTAAAACCAACTAGTTAATAGCAATTAAGAAAAATTGAGAGGAATCGAAAATGGCAGATTTATTTAGTCCAGTAAAGTTAGGCGGCATTGCATTAAATAATCGCATCGTAATGGCACCGCTCACTCGCAACCGAGCGGGTGAGGGTGGCGTGCCGCAAGATATCAATGTCAAATATTACGAGCAACGTGCCAGTGCTGGCCTGATTATCACTGAAGCCACACCGATTTCTCCTATGGGGCATGGGTACCCACTATTACCAGGTATTTATACCGATGCACAAATTGCGGGCTGGAAGAAAGTCACGGATGCGGTACATGCCAAAGGTGGCAAGATTGTTATTCAGTTGTGGCACGTCGGTCGAATTTCTCATCCAACTCTATTGAATGGTGCCACCCCAGTAGCGCCTTCAGCAATTAAGCCAGCAGGTAAGGCATTTACTTTTGATGGCTTGGTGGACTATGTGACACCTCGCGCTTTAGAGACGAGTGAATTGCCAGGCATTGTGGCGGATTATGTACAAGCCGCTAAGAATGCTTTGAAAGCAGGTTTTGATGGCGTGGAGATTCATTCTGCAAACGGCTACCTGCTCGATCAATTTTTGCGCGATGGCACCAATCAACGTAGTGATAACTATGGCGGTAGCATTGAAAATCGCGCTCGCTTGCTTATGGAAGTCACTAAAGCGGTGGTCGATGCAATTGGCTCAGATAAAGTGGGCTTGCGCCTCTCACCAGTCAATCCATTTAACGATATGAAAGATAGCAATCCGCAAGCTGTATTTAATTACGTGACCGAGCAACTGAATCAATTTAACTTGGCTTATTTGCACGTGGTAGAAGGTGGTATTCATGGCGGCGGTGTGGCTGACCCGTTTGATTTTGAAGCTATGCGTAAGCTCTGCAAATCACCTTATATGGCTAATTTGTCTTATGACAAAGCAACAGGCAATGCCGCGATTGCTAGCGGCCATGCTGATGCTGTGGCTTATGGTGTGCCGTTTATTGCTAATCCAGATTTGGTTGAGCGTTTCCGCAAGGATGCGCCTCTTAACCAAGCCGATTCTAGTAGCTTCTATGGTGGTACGGAAAAAGGCTATACCGATTATCCAACCTTATAACTAGGCATACACATGAAAAAACCCGCGATTACTCAAGTGCCTATTGATAAAACGCTTGCTGAGCGTTGGAGTGGCCGTGCTTATGATGCTAGTAAATCGGTATCCAAAGAGCAGACGATTGCCTTGTTAGAGGCTGCTCGCTGGGCGCCTTCTTGTATGGGGGATCAGCCTTGGCGAATTGTGGTATTCAATAAGGCGGAAGATGTTGCGGCTTGGCAAAAAGCTTTTGATTGTTTGGTCGAAGGTAACCAAACTTGGGTGAAAAATGCACCTTGGTTAGCGCTAATTTGCGCGGATACTTTATTTTCTAAAAACAGTCAGCCTAACCCTTGGGCGGAATACGACATGGGTGCCGCAGCCCAGAACCTTTGCTTGCAAGCCAGTAGCATGGGCATGATGGCACATCAGCTAGGTGGCTTTGATGCGAAAAAAGCGCGTGAAGTGTTCGGCATTCCAGAACGATACGTGGTGAGAACCATGATTTCTGTTGGTTATCCTGTGGATGAGGCCAATATTCCAGCGGAATTACATGAGCGTGAGACGGCACCACGCAGTCGTCGTGCATTAGGCGAGTTATTCTTTGATGGTGCTTGGGAAAAGCCGATTGTTTAAATCGTTATTCAAATCTAGTGGCCTTGTTTTAGGTCAATTTCGGTATTTAAGCGTCATCTGCTAGAATGCATGCCGTTAAAAAAATAATTGATAGGAAGCATCATGGCTGTAGTTAAACTTGATAAATCAAATTTCAAAGACACCATCGTTAACAATCCATTCGTGATTGTTGATTTCTGGGCGCCTTGGTGTGAACCATGTGTTTCTTTTACGCCAATTTTTGAAGCGGCGGCTGCAGCTAATCCAGATATCTTATTTGGTATGGTGGATACAGAAGCTAACCCAGAAATTGCTGAATATTTTGAAGTGAACAAAATCCCTGGCATTTTGATTATTCGCGAACAAGCTGGTATTCATGCACAGCAAGGTGAAATTGGTGCCCCAGCTTTGGATAAGCTGATTGAGTGGGCGCGTGATTTTGATATGGCGCAAGTGCGTGCTTATTACGCAGAACAAGACGCTAAGCAGTAAAAATTAACAATCAATAAAAAAGCCGCTGTTAAGCGGCTTTTTTATTGGCTGCGATTTACAGCGCAGATAAGAATTTTGTCGGGTCGACTGATTTACCCTGATAGCGAATTTCAAAGTGCAGTTTCACAATATCCGTCCCTGAACTGCCCATTTCAGCAATCTTTTGGCCTTTTAAAATAGATTGGCCTTCTTTCACTAGAATTTTGCTGTTGTGTGCATAAACAGACAAATAATCTTTGTTGTGTTTGACGATGACTAGGTTACCGTAGCCACGTAAGTCGGATCCGCTATAAATCACTTTTCCAGGGCCTGCCGCGTTGATCTCTTGGCCAAGCTTGCCTTCGATATCAATGCCTTTGGCGCTTGCACCTTCACTAAAGCCATTGGTGACTTTGCCTTTGGTGGGCCAAGTCCAGTCGATTGCTTCTTCACCGCCAGTGGTCAGTGGTTTGCTTTCAGTTGATTTCGCTTCTGATTTGACTTCAGTGGTTTTTGAATCAGCCGAATTTGCAGCGTTATAAGCTTGATCACTATAGGCTTCGCGCGTTGCTTTTGGTGAGTTAAGCGTAGGTGGATTAATGGCTGTCGTTGATGGGGTATTTTGGGCTTGAACGTCGGCACCATCATTATTTAAAGGCTTAATGACTACGTCATCATTTTCGGCGGATACTGATTTTGCTGGACTAGCAGTTTTCTCTTTAGGTTTGAGATTTAGCTGTTGCCCCACACGAATATTGTAAGGCGCGTTGATATTATTGTTTTGGGCGATTTCTTTGTAATCGTAACCAAACTCTAGGCCTATGCTGTAAAGCGTATCGCCTTTTTTAACGGTATAAGTATCTGGCCGCCAATCTTTGCCGTTGGCTTTTGTGCTGGATTTGGCTATTTTTGCTTTGCTTGATTTTTCAGCGACTGGGGCTGAGTTTTCATAAACCGGCGCTTTGCTCGGCGGTTGGCCGGCACACGCGGCTAAAAATAAACTGAATAAAATAAAAAAATTGAATTTTTTTTGTTTCATTTAGTTAGTCCCGCCCAATAAAGGCACAAATTTAACTGGCTC
>JBDLQN010000008.1:0-20442 GCA_039800585.1 Pseudomonadota bacterium | reverse complement strand
GCATAAAAGATGGAGAGAGTCTTTATGTCAGCCCACGTGATTCCATTCGAAAATCTACGTAACGTAGACGTACCTTCTGTCGGTGGTAAAAATGCATCTTTAGGTGAAATGATTTCTCAGCTTTCAGCTAAAGGCGTTCGCGTTCCGACAGGTTTTGCGACTACAGCGGATGCTTATCGTGAGTTTTTGGCGCAAAGCGGCCTAGACAAAAAGATTATCGCAGCGCTTGAGTCACTTAATGTGGACGACACCATCGCCCTAGCGAATTGCGGCAAGCAAATCCGTGAATGGATTATGGCTGCACCTTTCCCAGCAGCACTCGAAAAAGCAATTGCTGAAAACTACGCCACTTTAACTGCAAAATCTGGCGATGGCGCCACTTTTGCGGTGCGTTCATCAGCCACAGCAGAAGACTTACCTGACGCTTCATTTGCCGGCCAACAAGAGTCTTTCCTTAACATCCAAGGTTTAGACAACATCTTGCACGCCATTAAAGAAGTTTTCGCTTCTTTGTATAACGATCGCGCCATTTCATACCGCGTTCACAAAGGCTTTGTGCATGCCGACGTAGCACTATCTGCTGGCGTACAACAAATGGTACGCAGTGATATTGGCTGTGCTGGTGTGATGTTCACTATCGATACAGAGTCAGGCTTTAAAGACGTTGCGTTTATTACTTCATCTTACGGCCTAGGTGAAACCGTGGTTCAAGGTGCAGTAAACCCTGATGAATTCTATGTTCATAAGCCATTATTAGCGCAAGGCAAACCAGCGATTGTACGTCGCACCATGGGCTCAAAACTAATCAAGATGGTGTTTAGCGATGCCACACAAGCTGGCAAGAGCACACACACAGTAGATGTTGATCCTAAAGATAGCGACCGCTACTCACTTAGCGATGCAGACATTCTCGAACTTGCAAAATACGCCATGATTATTGAGCAGCACTATGGCTGCCCAATGGATATTGAATGGGGTAAAAACGGTATCGATAACAAGCTCTATATCTTGCAAGCACGTCCAGAGACTGTGAAATCACAAGAAGCAATTAACAACGTTACTGAAACATTCACACTTGCCAAGCATGCAGCAAAACCACTTGTGGTAGGCCGTGCAGTCACACAAAAAGTTGGTGTAGGTCCAGTTCGTATCGTTTTAGATCCAGCAGAAATGCACTTAGTGCAGCCAGGTGATGTGTTGGTAGCCGACATGACCGACCCTAACTGGGAACCAGTAATGAAGCGTGCTAGCGCTTTGGTCACTAATCGTGGCGGCCGTACTTGCCACGCAGCGATTATCGCTCGTGAATTAGGTATTCCGGCGATTGTAGGCGCGGTAAACGCTACGGATGTGCTGCGTGAAGGCGAAACAGTCACAGTGTCATGCGCAGAAGGTGAATCAGGCTTCGTTTATCACGGTGCGCTTGAATACACAGTCAGCAACCAAGAAAACGCTGCCTTAGCAAAACCTCCATGCAAAATCATGATGAACGTGGGCAATCCAGACATGGCATTTAACTTTGCAAAAACACCTAATGATGGTGTTGGTTTGGCGCGATTAGAGTTCGTGATTAACAACATGGTTGGCATCCACCCTAAAGCCATCTTGAACGTGGACGCAATGCCAGCGGCTATGCAAACAACCATTAAGAATCGCGCACGTGGCTATGCAAGTCCAAGCGATTTCTATATCGACAAAGTAGCTGAAGGCGTTGCAACAATTGCTGCCGCCTTCTATCCAAAACCAGTCATCGTTCGTACCTCAGACTTTAAGTCTAACGAATACAAAAAATTGATTGGCGGTGAAATCTACGAACCAGACGAAGAAAACCCAATGATAGGCTTCCGTGGTGCAGCACGTTACATGGCAGAAGACTTTAAAGAGTGCTTTGCCATGGAATGTAAGGCCATGAAGAAAGTCCGCGACGAAATGGGCTTAACCAACGTTGAAATCATGATTCCATTTGTGCGTACATTAGAAGAAGCCAAAGCAGTGACTGATATCTTGGCAGCAAACGGCCTAAAACGTGGTCAAAACGGCCTACGCCTGATCATGATGTGCGAAATCCCAGCCAATGCATTGCTAGCTGAACAGTTCCTTGAGTATTTCGATGGCTTCTCTATCGGCTCTAACGACTTAACGCAACTTACTTTAGGCATGGACCGCGACTCAGGCATCTTGGCTGATGGTTTCGACGAGCGTAATGACGCAGTTAAAGCATTGTTGAAGATGGCAATTAGCACAGCTAACCGCTTAGGCAAATACGTAGGTATCTGTGGCCAAGGCCCTTCTGACCACCCCGATTTTGCACAATGGCTAGTCAACGAAGGCATTCAATCGATATCACTTAACCCTGATACCGTGATTGCAACTTGGCAGAAGCTGACTAAGTAACAAAGCCACTTCTTGTGACCAATCGCACCGCCATCTTTATCTCGGACAGCACTGGCATGACCGCTGCTGCCTTGGGTAAATTGCTTGAGCACTTTCCCAATACTGAGTTCAAGCACGTGCGATTGCCTTTCACGGACACGCCAGAAAAAATTCAAATCGCAAAAGAGTCGATTGACAGAGCAACAGTCAAAGATGGGCTCCGCCCCGTTGTGATTATGTCATTGGGTAATTTGGAGCTTCGCAACTCCCTCAAGCAAGCCAATGCCTACTTTATCGATTTATTCAGCACATTTATCGACCCACTGGGTGACGAGCTCAATGAAAAGCCCTTAACTGGTTCGGGCATTGCACACGGCATTTCTGGCAGTAGCTATTCAGACCGTATGGAAGCGATTAACTTTACGCTCAACCACGACGACGGCATGACCAATACTGGTTTAGAGGAAGCTCAAGTGATTCTGGTGGGGGTTTCCCGTTGCGGCAAAACACCGACCAGCATTTATCTGGCGATGCAATTTGGCATCAAAGCAGCCAACTATCCGTTGATTCCTGAAGACTTTGACCGCGGCGCCTTGCCTGCAGCACTTCTTCCTCATACCAACAAGATATTTGGCCTGACCATCAAGCCAGAGCGATTGCATTCTGTTCGCACTGAACGCAGACCAGATAGCAAATACGCCTCTTTGGAAAACTGCCGCCAAGAAATTGCCACCGCTGAAAACTTAATGCGCAATGCTGGCATTAGCTGGGCAGATTCAACAGACCGCTCTATTGAAGAGCTTTCTGCGATTATTCTTCAAAAAATCCGCATTCAAAATCAATAATTGCCGCTAGCAATTAAGGGCGGCTCATTCATTGCAGCGATTTGCTCGCGCAATTCCAAAATTCTGTCTTGCCAATATTGCTGGGTATTAAACCAAGTAAACGCTGCTTTAAAAGCGGGATCATCCCAGCGAGCCGCAATCCAAGCGGCATAATGAATAAGTCGCAAGGTGCGCAAGGCTTCAATAAAATGCAACTCCTGTAGATTGAAGTCAAAAAAGTCTTCATATCCCAATAATATCTGATTCATCTGCTGCTTCATTTCCTCAGGCGAGCCTGAAAGCATCATCCACAAATCCTGAACGGCAGGTCCCATGCGGCTATCGTCAAAATCTACAAAATGGGGGCCATCGTCCGTCCAGAGCAAATTTCCCATGTGGCAATCGCCATGCAAGCGAATTAAATCCACATCCCCTGCTCGCTCATAACAACGTTTAATTCCATCCAAAGCTTGGGCTACTACGCCACGATAAACCTCCCTCAACTCAAGCGGAATAAATTCAGATGCAAGCAGATACTGGCTTGGCGCTTCACCAAAGCTGCCCATATCCAAACGAGGGCGATGTTGAAATGACTGAGTTGCACCGAGGCTATGAATACGACCAACAAAACGCCCTATCCATTCAAGAACGCCGGTTCTATCGAGCTCTGGTGCGCGGCCACCATGCTTAGTGAATAAAGAAAATCGAAAACCGGAATGCTGAAACAGTGTTTGGTGATTTATTTGAATGGCTGGCACAGCAGGAATTTCAGCATTAGCCAGCGCCTCAACAAACGCATGCTCCTCTAGTATTTGCTCGTCCGTCCAACGGTTAGGCCTATAAAACTTAACCACCAAAGGCTTGGCATCATTGACCCCCAGTTGATAAACACGATTTTCGTAACTATTAAGGACCAATAAGCTCCCATCCGTTTTAATACCTAGGCTGTCAACAGCATCTAAGATTAAATCTGGAGAAAGTGTGGCGAATGGAATGTCAGGGGCGTAAGTCATACCACATTCTACATTGAACTACTGGACATCAAATAATCACGATTTACATGACAATATTTAAGGGATAATATGCACGCATTGATAGGCCAGAGGCGCATTTGTGAATATTCAAGTTGGTGAGATCTACGGCAAACAAAGTACGGGAAAGTTTGTCATGTATAACGTGCTTAAGGTAAGCAAAGGCACGATCACTCTACAAAATATTGATAATCCGTTAAGCCTCTTTGAAACCACAGCAGACAAACTAGCCTCTTCTGGCTATATGCGTGTAAGCCAAACCCCTTTTATTGATTTGAATGCCAGCACAAGCAAACGTCGCAAGGCGGCAAAAAAGCCAACGCGTTGCCCACTGACTTTTGATTTTCTGGAAGAGCGTGCTGACAGCGAGCGTCCAGCGCCAGTCATGCCTGATTTGTTTGCCAGCTAGCTTTAGCTGGATAACTAAACACCTCTAAACTACTCTTGCGGCGGACCACCCCACAAATCATGACCATCCGCATCAGTGATTTGCACATCCACAAAGTCGCCTGGATTCAGGCCTTCAGCATCATCTAGATAAACCACACCATCAATTTCTGGGGCATCTGCTTTAGTGCGCGCAATCGCTTGAATGCTGCCATCTTCACCTTCAACAAGCTCATCCACCAAAACGGTTTGAATGCTGCCCACTTTAGCTTGCAATTTGGCAGCGCTAATACGCTCTTGAACTTCCATAAAGCGCGCCAAACGTTCTTGTTTGACTGCCTCAGGCACTTGGTCAGGCAAGGCATTAGCTGCAGCGCCATCTACTGCGGAATAAGCAAAACAACCAACGCGATCTAATTGCGCTTCTTCCAAGAAATCCAAAAGCATTTGGAAGTCTTCTTCAGTTTCGCCGGGGAACCCTGCAATAAATGTGCTGCGCACTGCGATTTCTGGGCAAATCTCACGCCATGCCTTAATACGCGCCAAATTATTTTCACTGGAAGCTGGACGTTTCATGGCTTTCAATATGCGCGGGCTTGCGTGCTGAAACGGCACATCCAAGTAAGGCAAGATCAAACCATCAGCCATCAAAGGAATGACTTCGTCCACATGCGGATAAGGGTAAACATAATGCAAACGCACCCAAACACCTAGCTCACTCAAAGATTTCGACAGCTCGGTCATGCGCGTTTTTACAGGGCGCCCATTCCAAAAGCCTGTTCTATACTTAACATCAACCCCATAGGCCGAAGTATCTTGCGAAATCACCAATAATTCTGAAACACCTGCATTGACCAGATTTTCGGCTTCATTCAAAACTTCACCCACAGGGCGACTCACCAAATCACCGCGTAAGCTAGGAATAATACAAAAACTGCAGCGATGGTTGCAGCCTTCAGAAATCTTCAAATAAGCGTAGTGATTAGGCGTCAAACGCACACCTTGTGGAGGCACTAAATCGACATATGGGTCGTGTGGTTTAGGCAAGTTTGCGTGAACCGCTGTCATCACCTCTTCCAGCGCATGCGGCCCTGTTACGGCAAGAACACTAGGATGTGCCGTTTGCACTACACCACTTTTGGCACCTAAACAGCCAGTAACAATCACTTTGCCATTTTTGTTAATCGCTTCACCAATCGCATCCAAAGATTCTTCTACTGCGCTATCAATAAAGCCGCATGTGTTGACCACGACCAAGTCAGCTTCTTCGTAAGTGCCAGAAATTTGGTAGCCTTCCGCACGTAATTGCGTGAGAATACGTTCTGCATCGGAGCCAGCTTTAGGGCATCCCAATGAAACAAAGCCAACCTTAGGTGTGTTGTTAGAACTCATTAATTAACCTATCAAATTTTCACATGTATATTGTCGCGATTGCTTGGATTTATATAACGTTTTTAATGGCTGCTACTGAACCAAGCATCACAGCAGGCGTTTTAACTTTTATTTTTTACGGCTTATTACCCTGCGCACTGTTCGTTTGGATAGTAGGAACACCACAACGCAAACGCAATCAACAAGCCTTACTCCAAAAAGAACTTGGTCAGAAAAATAGAGCTAATACCAAGGCCGATCAGTAACACCTGCCCTAGCGTCGCTTTTAACTCTGTGCGCTTATGCAATCCAGGAATTAAGTCTGCAACAGCCACATAAAGCATGCTGGCAGCTGCCAAGCCCAAAATAGTCGGAATCCAGCTTTGCACAGTCTGCAAAGCAAAATAAGCCAAAACCCCACCTACGACTGTCGCCAAACTCGAGAACAAGTTGAACAACAAAGCTTGTTTTTTACTGTATCCCGAATGAAGCAAAATCAAGAAGTCACCAACCTCTTGAGGGATTTCATGCGCAATAATTGCCATCGCTGTCACAGCGCCTAGTCTAATATCGAGCATAAAGGCAGCGGCAATCAGAATGCCATCGACAAAGTTATGAAAGGTATCACCGACCATAATCATCATACCGCTACGACCTGAATCATGATGGTGGGTATGCACATGACGGCTGATAGACGCTGTTTTTTCAGAAACCGCTCTAAATTTACTTGTACCAACTGGATGCGCATGCTCTGAGCATTCAGCCTCGGTGTGCATAGCATGCGCTTCACAATGCTCGCCGTGGCAATGGCGCCATAAAACCAATTTTTCCAGCACAAAAAACAGCAAGATGCCAAACAAGATAGTGGCAGTCATAGTTTCAATGCTGCTTGCTTCATGAAACGCATGCGGAAGAATTTCTAAAAACACTGCGCCTAACATGGCGCCTATGGCATAACTAATCAACATTGGAATCCATTGTGTACGCGCATTTAAGGCAAGAAAGCCGGCGCAAAGCACACTCAGCACACCGCCTAAAATGCTGGCGCCTATGATCCAAGTAATGACTGAAATATCAAGATTAAGCATGTGGTCTCAAATATTGAATTAACTCGTTTGATTATAAACTAGCTGTCAAGCCTAACTCAGCCAGATCAAGCTCGCCATGCGCCCTGTGACGCCATCGCGCCTGAATGAAAAATAACGCTCAGCTTGACTATAAGTACATTCACCACCGCCATAAACAGCAATAACTCCGCTATTAGCCAAACGTTGCTTGGCGATTAAATACAAATCTCCCCGCCATTTATTACCTTCAGGCGTAAACGCGATTTCTGATTGTGCATCCTTGGCAATAAAAGCCGCCCTTACCTCGCCACCCACCTCAAATGCTTGTGGCCCAATTGCCGGCCCAAGCCAGGCCATTAAGTTTTCAGGCTTAACTTGCATGTTTTGAATAGTCGCTTCAATTACGCCATCACACAAACTTCGCCAGCCAGCGTGAACAGCAGCTACGACTGTTGCTTGCTTGTCGCAAAGCAACACAGGTAAACAATCTGCCGTCATGGTGACACACACGACATTTTTTTGATGCGTAAACGATGCATCAGCATTAGGTACGCATGTACACCTTGCGGCATCAACCACCTCAACCCCATGCACTTGATTCAGCCACACAGGCTCTGACGGCAAATACTGACTTAATAGTTGTCGATTACGGGCTACCGACAAGGCGTCATCTTGAACGTGCATGCCAAGGTTAAAACTGTCATACGGAGCAACGCCTATGCCGCCTTGCCGCGTGGTTTGGATAACCTTTACGTTGGGGGGCGCAGGCCAGTCAGGAAGAATCAAGTGGGACTTATTCAACATCCTCTTCGTCTTCCTCTAAATCCCAATCTTCGCCGCCATCCAAGTCTTCCTCATCTGCGTAATAAGGGCCTTCGCTAAACTCAAAAACCTCATCCGATGCCTCACTTGGATCTTCATGACGCATAGCCTCTAACAAGCCTTTCATGTCCTCTGCAAGCTCAATCTGCCACTCCATAGGCTGATGCGTCGCGGGATGAATGAGGCCCAATTTAATGGCATGCAAGGCCTGACGCTTGAAGTTAAGTACTGCATCCTGCAAAGTTTCTGTCATCAAACGCAAAGGAACAATACCGCGATAACCATAGACAGGGTCGCCCACTATTGGCGCTTTTAAAAACTGCATATGCACACGAATTTGATGGGTGCGGCCTGTCTCAAGATTACAGCGTAGATAGGTATGAACACCGAAGCGCTCTAAGACTTCATAGTGCGTAACTGCAGGTTTACCCATGCGGTTGATGGCCATTTTTGTACGCGAATGCGAATGACGGCCGATTGGCTGATCTATCTTGCCATTACGCCAAATCTGACCCCAAACAATGGTTCGATATTCACGTTTAACCGTTCTTGCCTGCAATTGGCGCACCAAGCTTGTCTGCGCTTCCAAGGTTTTAGCCACGACCAATAACCCACTTGTGTCTTTATCTAATCGATGCACAATACCCGCACGCGGCAGATCTTTAGCATTTGGCACATGATGAAGAATTGCATTCAGCAGAGTTCCTTCCCAGTTGCCCGCCGCTGGATGCACAACCATGCCAGCCGGTTTATTAATCACCAGAATATGTGCGTCCTCAAATACGATATTCAGTGGGATATCTTCTGGCTTAAAAGCAATCGCCTCCGGCTTTTCTTGCACCTGAACCACAATCTGCTCGCCACCCCAAACTTTATTTTTGGCGGTACTGGACGCACCATCAACCGTTACCAAGCCCTCTTTAATCCAGGCTTGCAAACGCGAACGCGAGTGTTCAGGCAATAATCGTTGCAAGGCTTGGTCCAAGCGCAAACCTCCCAAATCTTGAGGAATAATAAGAGTGGTAGGTGCAGCTTGAGTCATCGGTTATAATCGCTTAAAAATTTAATCAGTCAGAAACTTAATTTAGGTTATCTATTAATGAAATTCATTTCAGTTATCATTTTAGCTCTTTGGCTCGCTGGGTGTAGTATCTTTGGCGCACCAACCGAAATTGATGAAACCAAAGGTTGGACTGCTGAGAGAATTTATCAAGAGGCCGACGCAAAAATGCGCGACCGTGATTATGACAAAGCACTCAAATATTTCAAAACACTTGAGTCACGTTACCCTCATGGCAAATACGCTGCGCAAGCCCAATTAGAAACCGCTTACGCTTATTACAAAAAGTCTGACCCTGTTTCTTGTACTGCGGCGGCGGATCGCTTTATTAAACTACACCCCAATCACCCTAACGTGGATTATGCGTATTACATGCGCGGGCTTGCAAGCTTTACCGAGCGCGGTGTGATTGAAAAACTAACCAGCCAAGAAATTAACGACCGCGACCCTAAGCAGCTCAATACTTCGTTCTTGGCGTTTAAAGAACTTATCTCTCGTTTCCCTGACAGTCGCTATAGTAAAGATGCGGCGCAGCGCATGGTTTACCTGATTAACGCACTATCCGCTAACGAATTACATGTAGCCCGTTATTACATGAAGCGAGGCGCTTATTTAGCCGCTGCCAATCGCTGCAAATACGTGCTTGAAAACTATCCTTCATCTACAGGCTTAGAAGAAGCGTTAGTCATCCTCATAAGCGCTTACGACGAGCTGGGCTTTGCGGACCTTAGAGATGACACGATGCGCGTCCTAAAAACCAACTATCCAAATAGCCAATTACTTGCAAAAGGGATTAACAAAGATCCTGGCGAGTGGTGGAAGTTCTGGGAAAGCCTCTATTAAAACTAGCTAATAAAAAAGCGCCTCTGGGCGCTTTTTTATTTTAACGAGGTTTCTTTTTTGTATGCTTCTTGGCAATTTCCAAGCCAGAAGCTTTATGTTTCGATTGCTTCACTTCTTCGTTCTTACGCGCATTCATGGCGGCACGTTCAGCTGTCTTGCGGCGACGCATACTAACGATACCCTCACCCTGCACTCGTTTCTCAGGCTCAGCAAAAGGATTAGCGCCTTGATTAAATTGCACTCTCAAAGGGGTACCCGTTAACTGGAATGTTTTGCGGAACACGCCCTCCAAATAACGCTTGTAGCTATCTTTTACACCATCCACATGATTGCCATGAACAACCACAATCGGCGGATTGCTACCGCCTTGGTGCGCATAACGTAATTTTGGACGTATGCCCTTGCTAATCGGTGGTTGATGCTGTGCAATTGCATCCGTTAAGACACGCGTGAGTTGCGGCGTAGAAAGTTTAGCCATCGCCGCTTTATAAGCGCCGTCTACAGAGGTAAATAGCTCATTTAAGCCTTTTTTACGCAAAGCAGAGATGTAATGAAACTTAGCGAAATCCAAGAACTGCAATTTTCTGTCAATTTCACGTTTAACCCAATCGCGCTCATCTTCTTTTAAACCATCCCATTTATTGATAGCAACTACCAAGGCGCGGCCAGTATCCAAGATATAAGCCGCTACGTGCGCATCTTGCTCGGTAATGCCTTCATGCGCATCAACCACTAAAATAGCGACATTTGCTTCTTCAATTGCCTGTATGGTTTTAATGACCGAAAATTTTTCAATCGCCTCAAATACCTTACCGCGCTTGCGAACACCTGCTGTGTCAATAATGGTGTAATTTTTACCGTCACGCTCAAGGTCAATATGAATAGAGTCGCGTGTGGTGCCTGGCTGGTCAAACGCAATCACCCGCTCTTCGCCAAGCAGGGCGTTGACCAAGGTAGACTTTCCTACGTTAGGGCGACCAACAATAGCAATTTTTGGTGTATTTCTCGCTTGCTGCGCATCCACTTCTGGCTCATCAAAGGGCTCTAATGCCAACTCAACTAAATCACGAACACCTTCGCCATGGGCTGATGAGATAGAAAGCGGGTCACCTAAACCCAACTCATGGAATTCAGCACTGACAATCGCGCGCTGCATGCCTTCAGTTTTATTGACTGCGAGCAGAACAGGCCTGTCACTTCTGCGCAAACGATTGGCAATCACTTTATCTTGCGGGCTGACGCCCTGGCGACCGTCTACGACAAAAATAATCACGTCGGCTTCATCAATCGCCAATAAGGTTTGTCTAGCCATCTCTTTCATAATGCCATCATCAGCAGTTGGCTCGAAACCGCCCGTATCCACCACCAAATATGGCTTACTGCCACCCAAACCACGCCCATAGTGACGATCACGGGTTAAGCCTGGCAAATCTGCAACAAGCGCATCACGGCTCTTGGTCAGGCGATTGAAAAGCGTTGATTTGCCGACGTTTGGTCGGCCGACGAGCACGATGGTAGGTAACATAACAGCTTACTTAATTGAAATGGCGTAAATGCCACCCTTGCGATTTTGAGCAATCACAGTGGAGGTACCCACGGCAATCATTTGCGGCATGACAGGACTATTTTCTAATTGAACGCGTGTAGCAAATGCACCGTCTTCACGATTCAATAAATGCACATAACCTTCTACGTCGCCCACTGCGATGAGATTGCCCATAGGCAATGGTGCAGTTACGCGCCGTTGACGTAAATCACCTTGGCGCCAGAAAGTTTTGCCTGAGGCATAATCCAGAGCATAAATTGCGCTATTCGCATGAGAGACAAACACTCTCGCATCTTCCGCGTTTAAGCCAGTGTAACTGGAGATGTCTCGAGACCAAGCAACGCGGCCAGTTGCGCGATCAATGCCGGCAATCTTGCCTTGATAAGCAACCGCATAAACCAGCGGACCATCCACAAATGGCAAGCTGGTAATATCTGCAATCCGTTCAATTTCAGTCGTTCCTTTAGGCTGGGCAACAGAGGCTTCCCAGAGTACTTTGCCATCTTCGACGCGTAATGCAATGAGCTTACCGCCAGCAAAGCCAGCATAGGCTGCACCGCCATCTAAAACGACGCCCGCACTACTACGCAAACTTAAAGCTGGCGTGGCGCGTTCATAAACCCATTTTCTTGCACCATCAATGGCATTGAGGCCATAAATACGGCTATCCCCGCAACGCACCACCACAGTGTTGTAATCCACTTTGGGCGCACTTAAGACTTGGCTACTCACTTTGGATTTCCAAAGCAATTTGCCATTAAAGTCATAAGCAGAAACAAAGCCATTGGCAGTACCCACTAAAACCAAATTAGCACCAATACCTACACCACCAGTAAACGGCTCTTCAGCCTTCACTTTCCAAGCTTGTTTACCATCGGTTGCCGCCAATTTAACCAACTCTCCGTTGGCACTGGCAGCATATATAAAGCCATTGTCGAGCACAGGCACGAAATCATTGTCTTCGCTTGCGCCCAAGTGGGCGTTCCACAACACCTTAGCTTGCGCTGTAGACTTAATCTCGGTGAGCTCAGAAGGTTCTTCATTGCTTTCTCGACCAAACAGACGCTCAGACAAGCTATCTTTAAAATCCGTTACCGACGTACACGCGCTTAAAGCAAGCGCTAAAAGCAAGAAGGCGATTTGAAATAGACGCGACATTGACTGTCTCATTAGTTACCTAGTGCTTCCAGCTTGTGTTGCGTAAATTTAATGAATCGACCTTGCTGATCTAACTTTTCAACCGCCTCTTTGTAGGCTGCCTTAGCTTCAACGTTTTTACCTAGCGCAACCAGCACATCACCTTTTAAATCTGCAAAAAGGCCATCAAAACCAGAGGTGTGACTTCTATCCAATGTCTTCAAGGCGCCAGCGTAATCTTTTTCTTGAATTTGCAGGCCGGCTAACTCTAATAGCGCCATGGCTTGAATAGCATCTTCTTTGGCATGATCAGCTGCCCACTCCAATTGTGATTTAGCGCTTTTGGTTTCATTGGCCTGGAAATTTGCTTTTGCTGCAGTAAGTGCAGCGCGGCCTGCATAAGGCGTGCCTGCATATTTATCCATAATTTCAGCTGAGATGCTTTGGATAGATTTAAGATTTTTGGCGTCAGCTGCATCTAACTTAGTCAAGTTGTCGTAATAAGCGGAGGCCTTAATCGACTGTTGATTCTGATAATAACCCCAGGCATTAAAACCCAAATAAATAACAATCAAAGCCGTCACTGCATTAATTGCTTTTTGACCATGTTGCTTCCACCAAACTTTAAACTGGTCTAGCTGTTCTTGTTCTTCTAAATCGTATGCCATGCTGATTTCCTAATTACCTTTTGAATGTTATTTGAACTAAGCAATTTTATGCTTTTGTCCTGGGATTGCACTTAATAAATTACGTGTATATTCTTCTTTAGGTGAATGATAAATATCATCTATTTTACCATTTTCCACTATCTTTCCTTGGTACATGACGGCCACTTCATCGGCAATATGTCTCACCACTCGCAAATCATGCGTGATGAAAATGTAGCTTAGCGACATTTCCTTTTGCAGCTCTTTTAGTAACAACAAAATCTGCGCTTGTATCGAAACATCCAAAGCTGAAACAGGCTCATCACACACCACTACTTTAGGCGACAATACTAGCGCTCGAGCAATGCCTATACGCTGTCTTTGTCCGCCTGAGAATTCATGCGGATATTTTTTCATATCCGATTCTTTCAAACCAACGCGTTCAAGCATTTTTTTGGTTTTTTGGTAACGTTCTTCACGATCACCTAAACCATGGATCAGCAGCCCTTCGCTGACAATTTCACCCACAGTCATCCGTGGATTCAGCGATGCAAATGGATCTTGAAAAATCATTTGCAAATGTCGCCGCTGTTTTCTAAGCTCGGAGCCTGGCAAATCCGCCAAATCTCTGCCCTGAAAGAATACAGAGCCGCCATCCAAGGGTTGCAATTGTAACAGACATCTTGCCAAGGTGGACTTACCACTGCCCGATTCGCCAACCACCGCCAGCGTAGAAGCATGACGTAGTTCAAGGCTCACATTATCGAGCGCCTTGACCGTTTTTGTGCCAAAGCCAAATCGTCCAGCGCGCTGGGTGTAAAACTTATTTAAATCACGTGCTTTAAGAATGAACTCGCTCATGACTTCGCCTTAACGCTTTTTGCTTTGACCGCAGCGGGCTTTAGCCAAGCATAATCAATCGGCTTAAGCGCCTTTTTACCTTCGGCGTCAGGCACACAATCTAACAATGCCTTGGTATAGGGGTGCTTGGGCTTTTTCAGCACCTGCGATACCGTGCCAGATTCAACAATTTCACCACGAAACATCACCACCACATGATCAGCCACGTCTGCAACTACCCCAAAGTCATGGGTAATCAGCAGCATACCCATATTCATCTTGGTTTTAAGTGTGTCTAGCAAACTCAAAATTTGCGCTTGAACAGTCACATCTAAGGCCGTTGTAGGTTCATCTGCAATCAATAAAGCTGGCTCACAAGCAATGCTCATCGCAATCATCACGCGCTGACGTTGCCCACCAGAAAGCTCGTCAGGATAGCTATTGGCGCGATCTGCAGGAATACCCACTTGCTCCAACAGGTCTGCCACCTTGCGTTTAAGCGCATCACCCTTATGCCCTAAATGCACCGTCAAGGATTCGCCGATTTGATAGCCAACCGTCAACACAGGATTCAGCGAAGTCATTGGCTCCTGAAAAATCATCCCAATTTGACGACCGCGAATTTCACGCATTTTCTCTGCACTAAGGTGCGTTAAATCTTGCCCCTGAAACAGAATCTTTCCATGCTTGCGTTGTAATTGCTTCGACAGCAACCCCATCACAGCAAGTGCGGTCAGACTTTTACCGCTACCTGATTCGCCAACCACGCAGGTGGTTTTGCCCGCTTGAATAGCAAACGACACATCGTTGACCAATTTGAGATGCGGCTGGTCAACAGGGCTGATCGTTAATTCTTCAATGCTAACTAAAGCGGTCATATGGATATCAAGACTTTTATTTAAGATGCCTTAATGAGATTTACGGCTTCCTGAATGCTTACCTTCACCTGCTCACCCTCGCCCGCCATCGGTTTAACAGCAATCACATTGGCTTGGCATTCATCATCGCCCAAAATTAAAGCAAAGCGTGCGGCGCTTCTGTCCGCTTTTTTCATTTGCGACTTAAAGCTACCACCGCCTGCATGTATCACCACAGACAATCCAGCATCGCGTAAAGTTTCCGCCAATTTAGGCGCAGCCGCTTCAGCCAATTCACCCACATTGACCAAATAAGCATCTGGTTTGAATTCTGCCGTGACCCCGTACTCTTGCATCAATAAAAATACGCGCTCCAAACCAATACCAAAACCACAAGCGGTGGTTGGTTCACCACCTAGTCGCTCAACCAAACTATCATAGCGCCCACCACCAGCAATCGTGCCCTGACTACCCAATTTAGTCGTCACCCATTCGAACACGGTACGATTGTAGTAATCCAATCCACGCACCAATCTGGGATTCAGCTTGTACGCAACACCAACTGCATCAAGCTGCTTACAAAGCCCTGCAAAATGTGTGCGCGTTTCTTCGCCAAGATGATCAATCAGCTTAGGTGCCGATTCAATCATGGCTTGCATACGTGGATTTTTACTATCCAAAATACGCAATGGGTTGCTATGCAAGCGACGCTTCGCATCTTCATCCAACAAATCCGTATGCTGTTCAAAATACTGAATGAGTACTTGGCGATATGCCAAGCGCTCTTCTGCGTCGCCGATACTATTAAGTTGCAACTCAACATCAACAATGCCCAAAGCCTTCCACAAACGTGCCAGCAAAATAATTTGCTCAGCATCTACGTCTGGCCCTTCAAAACCAAAGGCTTCTACACCGATTTGATGGAACTGACGCTGGCGTCCTTTTTGCACATTTTCATGACGGAACATGGGCCCGGTGTACCACAAGCGTTGCGGACCGTTATAGGTCAAACTATGCTCAACAACTGCACGTACACAGCCCGCGGTGCCTTCTGGGCGTAAGGTAAGCCTATCGCCATTCAGCGCATCTTCCCAAGAGTACATCTCTTTTTCAACAATATCGGTGTGCTCACCCACACTGCGGACAAATAAGTCTGTTGGCTCAACAAGCGGCATACGAATATTGCGATAGCCGTATTGATTCAATACTTGTCTTGCTGTGTCTTCTAGCTTTTGCCACAGAGGCGTTACATCGGGCAAGATGTCGTAAAAGCCCTTAACACTCTGAAATTTATTGTTTTTAACTGGTTGGTTCATAGCTACTTACAAAGATTGAATTGGAATTGTTTTAGATAATCTGCGCAATTTACCGCCTTCTGCATAATGCTGCGCAACATACTGCTCTACAATAATTTGAAATTCTTGCGCAATGCGGTCGCCTTTCAAGGTGACAGTTTTTTCACCATCCACAAACACTGGAGCTACTGGCACCTCGCCCGTGCCTGGCAGGCTAATGCCAATATTCGCCAACTTAGACTCACCGGGACCATTCACGACACAGCCCATCACCGCAACATTCATCGTTTCCACGCCTGGATATTGCTCACGCCAAACAGGCATCTGCTCACGCAAGTAGCGTTGAATATCTTGTGCTAGCTCCTGAAAGTAAGTCGAAGTGGTACGACCACATCCCGGGCAAGCCGTCACCAAGGGAGTAAATGAGCGTATGCCCATGGTTTGCAAAATCTCTTGCGCCACCACCACTTCTTTAGTGCGCGACTCACCTGGTTCAGGCGTTAAACTTACACGGATTGTATCGCCAATCCCTTCTTGCAGAAGCAATGACAACGCTGCCGTTGATGCCACAATGCCTTTTGAGCCCATCCCTGCTTCGGTCAAGCCTAAATGCAAAGCGTAATCACAGCGAGAAGCTAACTCCCGATAAACTTTAACCAAGTCTTGCACATCACTCACCTTGCAAGAAATGATGATTTTATTACGCGCCAAACCAATTTCTTCGGCTTGCTGAGCGCTTTCTAAAGCAGATTGAATCAAGGCTTCACGCATCAATGCCTCAGATGAGAGTGGTTTAGTAGACCGCGCGTTCTCATCCATCATTTGCGCCATTTTTTCTTGATCTAAGCTTCCCCAATTCACCCCGATGCGGACTGGTTTGTCGTATTGAATCGCCGTCTCTATCATGGCGGAGAACTGCTCATCTCGCTTAGCGCCTTTACCCACATTACCAGGGTTAATTCTGTATTTGGCCAAGGCTTGAGCGCACGCTGGGTAGGCACTCAACAACTTATGCCCGTTATAGTGAAAGTCCCCCACCAAAGGCACATGACAACCTTGCGCATCTAATTGCTGGCGAATATAGCCAACTTGTGCCGCCGCTTCTGGAGAGTTGACGGTGATTCGGACTATCTCAGAACCTGCTTGCCACAATTCAATAATTTGCTTAACCGTGGCATTGGCGTCTGCCGTATCCGTGTTGGTCATGGACTGCACCACCACGTTGGCTTGACCACCTACTAGCACATCACCCACCATCACCTGCAGGCACTGCCGACGAGAAACTGATGAACTCACAAAAACCTCGTTATTTCGCTTTAGGGCGCGCCCAGCGTCACGCGAGCAGAGTTGTTATAGGTGCTGGCGCTGTAATCGAAGGGCTGGCCATTGTAGATCAACTGGGTCGCCTTGGCGTTACCCACGTGCACCTTAAAGGGTGGCAAACCTTGCACCACTTCATCTGCACCAGGCTTAACGACCTTGGTTAAGACACTTTTACCCGTGCTATCTTTAACATCCACCCAAGCACTTTCAGTGACCACCAATTTCAAACTTCCTGTCGCAGCATTCGTCTTTGGCGTCGCCTCTAGTTTAACTTCAGGGGCTTTGGCGGGCTCTGCTTTACTTGGTGCGGCGGTGACGCCCGCATCCCCTGCCTGTAATTTTTCTGGCGGTGGTGGCAACTGAATCTCTTTTCCACTTTGTTCAGCCGCTTCCTGTGACAGCTCAGGACTTGGCAATACAGGCTCAGACAAAGACTCTGAACTCGTCGCCAAATCGATTTCGGCTTTTTGTGAAAAACCTGAAAAATGGAATGTTGATAAAAACCAAATCAACAAAGCCAATAATGCAAAACCAGCAGCAACAAAAACATAACGCGGCATACCATTGCGCTGAGCGCCCATGGCAAGCGTTTCCGTTTTTACCCCAAGCGCGTTCAGCGTATCCGAAGGGTATAACTGGCGGTGCTTTTCTAGCAAAGCTTCTTCGTTCAAGCCCAAAAAGCGCGCGTAGCTTCTAATAAAGCCACGCGCCCGGGTTGAATCTCCAAATGCGCCAAAATCGTCTTGCTCCAATGCAATGATTTGACTTTCATTGACATGCAAGCGATTCCGCACATCCTCTACAGAAAGCTTTTGGGCTTCACGCGCTTGTTTTAAAGCGCCCCCTAATTCAGATAAAATTTCAGGGACTTCTACTTGAACTTCGTCGATTACCGCTTCTTTCTTTTTAGTCGCCATTTCCACTCCTAAACAAAAGCAATCCGTGCCGTTCTTTTGGTCTTATCTTGTACCTGCCCTGCCAGTTGACCGCAGGCAGCGTCAATATCATCCCCACGGGTTTTACGTGTGGTAACTACATACCCAGCCTGCATCAACACATCCCTAAAGCGACGAATGTTATCTGGGCGGGAGGTATCGTATCCGCTATTGGGGAAAGGATTAAAAGGGATGAGGTTAAATTTACATGGCACATGACGTACCAAGTCAATCAGCTGTTTTGCATGATCAAAACTATCATTCACGCCATCTAGCATGACGTACTCAAAGGTCACAAAGTCACGCGGCGCTTTGACCAAATAGCGTTCACATGCAGCAATCAATTCTTTGAGTGGGTACTTTTTATTGATCGGCACGATTTCATCACGTAGCGCATCATTTGGCGCATGCAATGAAACGGCCAACGCCACTGGACAGTCTTCTTTGAGTCTATCCATTGCCGGCACCACACCGCTGGTTGAAAGCGTCACACGGCGGCGACTCAGGCCATAAGCTGAGTCATCGAGCATAATTTGCATGGCAGTGACGACATTATCGTAATTGGTGAGTGGCTCACCCATGCCCATCATCACCACATTGCTGATAATGCGCTCACTGGGTGGCAACATCCCGTAATCTGGATCTTGTCTCAGTGAATGATTAGCGAGCCATAATTGGCCAATAATTTCAGACACGCTGAGATTACGGTTGAATCCTTGGCGGCCTGTTGAACAAAACGTACATTCAAGGGCACAGCCGACTTGCGATGAAATACACAAGGTACCTCTATCGTCTTCTGGAATAAACACGGTTTCTACACCGTTGCCAGACCCAGCACCCACCAACCACTTGCGCGTTCCATCATTGGAAATCTGCTCAAGCTGAACGTTGGGTGGGGTGATGGTGGTCGTGGCTGCTAATTTCTCACGTAGAGATTTCGCAATGTCGGTCATCTGCTCAACATCATTCACACCAAAGTGGTGTATCCAGCGCATCAATTGCTTGGCGCGGAAAGGCTTCTCACCAATACCAACAAAGTATTCGGCGAGTTGCGCTTGGTTGAAATCGAGCAGATTAATCATCAACTAAAACTAAATTACTTAGCGAAATAATTACTTGCCGAAGAAGTAAGCAATTTCAATCGCAGCGTTTTCTGCTGAGTCAGAACCGTGAACAGCGTTTGCATCAATGCTTTCAGCAAAGTCAGCACGGATAGTGCCTGGCGCTGCTTCTTTAGGGTTAGTCGCGCCCATCAAATCACGGTTTTTCAATACAGCGCCTTCACCTTCAAGGGCTTGAATCATCACAGGACCTGAAATCATGAATTTCACCAAGTCATTGAAGAAAGGACGCTCTTTGTGCACGGCGTAGAAGCCTTCAGCTTCAGCTTTTGTTAGTTGTGCCATCTTAGCGGCAACGATTTTCAAACCAGCGTTTTCAAAACGTGTGTAGATTTGACCAATCACGTTTTTAGCAACTGCGTCAGGTTTGATGATAGATAAAGTACGTTCTAAAGCCATAATTACTCCAAAAATTTAAACAACAAAAAAACAACTTACTGACAAAAAATCAAATAGATTCAAGACCGATAAAATACCATTTTGGCGACTTTTAATAAAGCCAAAAGCCAAATAACTGGCTGAATTAAAGTTTCTAAATCAGACAAGGCGTGAGTAAAAAATGATGACGCCGCATATACGTGATATGTCAGGAATTATTTTTTATAAACAACGCCGTCTGATGACGAAAATTTACTTCAGACTTCGCTGACGGCGCACTTCGTACAAACAGATCCCACTCGCAACAGAAACGTTTAGACTCTCCACCGAACCAAACATGGGGATGCTCACCAAAGCATCACAGGTTTCCTCTGTTAGGCGGCGTAAGCCTGTCCCTTCCGCGCCCAATACGAGCGCCACAGGGCCATCAAATTTAGTCGCCAACAGGTCACGTTCAGCTTCAGCAGAAGCCCCAATCACAAACACACCCGCCTCTTGCAATTCACGCAGCGTGCGCGCCAAGTTGGTGACCGCTAAAAAGGGAACCGTCTCTGCCGCACCACAGGCCACTTTACGCACCGTTGC
>JBDLQN010000007.1:0-22384 GCA_039800585.1 Pseudomonadota bacterium | reverse complement strand
CCCAGTGCGCTGGGTTGAAACGGTTCAACATGTACATCAACAAGGTATTTTGGCAACAGCAGAGTGCGGTCCAGGTAAGGTGCTTGCAGGGCTGACTAAGCGTATCGTTGCTGAATTGCCATGTGTTGCTTTGGTTAATCAAGAAGCGTTTGAAGAAGCAAAAACGCTATTTTCAGCTTAGGCTGAACGCACAAACGGAAGGATAAGAATATGTTGCAAGGTCAAATCGCTTTAGTCACTGGAGCAAGTCGCGGCATTGGTGCTGCAATCGCGCAAGAGTTAGGCAAGCAAGGCGCAGTTGTAATAGGCACAGCAACCGCGCAAAGTGGCGCAGATCAAATCGGCGCAGCTTTAAAAGAAGCTGGCATTAAAGGCTGTGGCTTGGCGCTTGACGTCAATAGCACCGAACAAATTCAAGAGGTGCTCAAAACGGTCGCTGAGCAATTTGGTGAAGTGAGCATCTTGGTGAACAATGCTGGCATCACTAAAGACACCTTGTTAATGCGCATGGAAGATAGCGATTGGGATGCGGTTATTTCAACCAATTTAAGTTCTGTATATCGCATGTCTAAAGCTGTTTTGCGTCCAATGATGAAGGCTAGAACAGGCCGCATCATTAGTATCTCTTCAGTCGTTGGTCATATGGGTAACGCAGGGCAAACCAATTACTCTGCAGCCAAAGCGGGGATGGCGGGCTTTACTAAATCATTGGCAAGCGAAGTGGGCAGTCGCGGCATTACTGTTAACTGCGTGGCGCCAGGCTTTATTGATACCGATATGACGCGTTCATTGCCAGAAGAGCATAAAGAAGCCTTGCTTAAACACATTCCATTGGGCAAACTAGGTCAAGACAAAGACATTGCAGCAGCCGTGGCATTCTTAGCTTCGCCAGCTGCTGGTTATATTACGGGAGAGACATTGCACGTCAATGGCGGCATGTACATGGCATAAGTATAAAAATTTGTTTTTTGAATTCCTCGTGCTTTTTGTTAGAATGGCACGAGTTTTAGTAGGTAGTAACTTTTAATAAATAAAAGGGGATTTAGATGTCTGACATCGAACAACGCGTTAAGAAGATTGTAGTTGAGCAACTTGGTGTAGCTGAAGGTGATGTAAAAAATGCATCATCATTTGTTGATGATCTAGGTGCAGACTCTTTAGATACAGTTGAATTGGTAATGGCTCTTGAAGAAGAGTTTGACTGCGAAATTCCTGACGAAGAAGCAGAAAAAATCACAACTGTGCAACAAGCAATTGATTACGTTAACGCTAATCTAAAATAATCTTTTCTCATTACTTTTCTTGGGGTCGCTTTGTCCAAGTCTCTAAACGCGTCTAAACGACGCGTCGTTGTAACAGGTTTAGGTGTTGTATCTCCCGTTGGTATTGGTGTTGATACAGCATGGGCTAATATTGTTGCTGGTAAATCCGGCATTACAAGAATCACTAAATTTGACCCGAGTAACTTCTCGTCTCAAATCGCTGGTGAAGTAAAAGACTTCGATGTGTCGCAATTTCTTCCTGCTAAGGAAGCGAGACGCATGGATACTTTTATTCAATATGGCCTTGCTGCTGCAATTGAAGCGGTAAAAGACTCTGGCATTGAAGCGACCGAAGAAAACGCCGAGCGTATCGGCGTATCCATCGGCTCCGGCATCGGCGGTCTAGGTTTGATCGAAGAAACCAACGACACTTACGACGAAGGCGGCCCTCGAAAAGTTTCACCATTTTTCATTCCTGGTACGATCATTAACATGATCTCAGGCAACCTTTCGATTATGTTTGGCTTTAAAGGCCCTAATGTATCGATCGTGACCGCTTGTACCACAGGCACTCACTCTATTGGCGATGCAGCACGTATGATCGAATACGGTGATGCAGATGCCATGGTTGCTGGGGGTGCTGAAGCGGCAATTACCGAACTATCTGTTGCAGGTTTTGCTTCAGCTAGGGCACTTTCTAGTCGCAACGATGATCCAGCGACAGCTAGTCGCCCTTGGGATAAAGACCGTGATGGCTTTGTTATCGGCGAGGGTGCTGGTGTAATGGTGCTAGAAGAATACGAGTCTGCTAAAAAGCGTGGCGCAAAAATCTACGCTGAGTTAGTGGGCTATGGCATGAGTGCTGATGCATATCATATGACGGCGCCTAATATGGATGGTCCTCGCCGTTCAATGCGTAACGCCTTGAATAACGCAGGGATCAACCCAGATGAAGTGCAATTTGTGAATGCACATGGCACATCAACTCCTTTGGGCGATGCTAATGAAACCAATGCAATCAAAGCAGCATTTGGGGATCATGCAAAAAATATCGTTGTAAACTCAACCAAATCAATGACTGGTCATTTATTGGGTGGTGCTGGCGGCTTGGAATCTGTATTTACAGTGCTTTCTATCCATCATCAGATCTCACCACCAACGATCAACATCTTTAACCAAGATCCAGAATGCGACTTAGACTTCTGCGCCAATACAGCGCGGGATATGAAAATTGAAGTTGCACTGAAAAATAACTTTGGCTTTGGTGGCACCAACGGCTCTTTGGTATTTAAAAAGATCTAAATTCCACAAATCGGTACCGCCGATTTCAATAAGGTGGGGTAGGTAAACGACATGAACCCTAATCAAACCCCAATCCAAGCATTCGTGAATGGCGCTGCTTCGGCAAGCATTTCTTTGCTAGACCGAGGGTTATCTTATGGGGATGGTGTTTTTAGGACTATGCCTGTCCACAAATGCTTGCCAGCATCTTGGCAGCTGCACTATCAAAAATTGAATCACGACTGCAATGCACTAAAAATTAAATGTCCTGACGAACAAACGCTGCTTCAAGATATACAAGCTTTATTCGGAGGCGCTGACGGCGTGGCAAAGATCATCATCACACGGGGTGAAGCGGCCCGAGGATACCCATACCCCGCGGACCTAGCGCCCAACCGTATTGTGATAAAAACAGACCTACCAGCATATCCAAAAAGCCGCTTCGAGCAAGGTGTTAACCTACATCTGTGCACTCTGCGATTGGCGCATCAGCCTTTATTGGCAGGCATTAAGCATCTCAATCGCTTGGAAAATGTACTAGCCCGTAGCGAATGGGCTGACCCTAGCATCGCCGACGGTGTATTGTTGGATGGAAATGATTCGGTCATAGAATGCACCATGAGCAATATCTTTGCTAGGTATGGCAATCAAGTATTAACGCCTAGGCTGAACCTCTGCGGTGTATCTGGCGTCACCCGCGAGCGAATTATCTCTCAACTACCGCTTTTAAATTTAAGCGTTTCCGAAGAAAAGTTGCCTCTTAGCCAGCTCATGCAGGCAGACGAGATTTTAATTTGCAATAGTTTGTTCGGCGTTTGGCAGGTTACTCAATTTAACGGGAAGGCCTGGCCGAAGCAGCCTTTGGCAGATAACCTGAATTTACTGTTACTCAAATAATAAGATGAAAGCCCTCATTCGATTCCTTACATTTTCTGCAGCCTTGGCAATTGCTTGGCTGGCAATCTTTGCCTACACCCCCATACAGCTAAAAACAGAAACGGTTGACTTTGATATCGAAGCGGGTAGCCGTTTTCGCGTTATTAGCAAACAACTTGTTGCTCAAAACGTGCTTGCGGAGCCTTTGAGTTTCGAGCTTTTGGCAAGAGTTTTAGGTCAAGCTTCTGACTTGAAAGCTGGGATTTATATTATTAAAAATGGCACGACGCCTATTGATTTGCTGACTCAAATCACTTCTGGTACCACGGGCCAAGCTGGTGTTACTTTCATTGAGGGCTGGACATTTTCTCAAATGCGTCAAGCACTTAACCAGAATGAGGCGATTAAGCACATGACCATGAGTGAAACTGACGCTCAAATCCTCAAAGAAATCGGCGCAAACGAAACGCAAGCAGAAGGGCTGTTTTTCCCTGACACTTATTACTTTGCCCCAAACACTAGCGACAGAGAGATTCTAAAGCGCGCCTACCTCACCATGCAGGGCAAAATTAACAAAGCTTGGACTGAGAAGTCTGAAGGTTTACCCTATCAAACGCCTTACCAGGCGTTAATCATGGCCTCTATCGTCGAAAAAGAAACCGGAAAAGCTTCTGAACGCCCTCAAATCGCAGGCGTTTTTATTAACCGCCTTAAAGTTGGAATGCGCTTACAAACCGACCCCACGGTGATTTACGGACTTGGCGAGCGCTTTGATGGCAATTTGCGTAAAAAAGATTTACTAACGGACACCGCATACAACACTTACACGAGAGACGGTCTACCTCCAACCCCGATTGCCATGCCTGGACTAGGTGCTATTCATGCTGCATTGCACCCAGCCCCAACAAAGGCGCTATATTTTGTGGGGAAGGGCGATGGCAGTCACGCATTCTCTGCGTCGCTCTCAGAGCATAACAATGCTGTCGTTCGATATCAGTTAGGTGGAAAAAATGCGCGGTAAATTTATTACGCTAGAAGGTATGGATGGCGCAGGCAAAAGCACACATATCCCAACGATTATTGAACTGCTGAAATCACGTGGTTTAGAGGTTGTTTCTACGCGCGAGCCTGGCGGAACGCCACTAGGTGAAAAGCTTCGCGAGTTACTGCTCAATGAAGCCATGCATCCAGAAACTGAAACATTATTGATGTTTGCTGCCCGTCGGGAACACATTGCGGCCGTTATTGAGCCTGCTTTGGCTCGCGGTGCTTGGGTGCTTTCTGACCGATTTACCGATGCGACTTACGCCTATCAATGTGGTGGAAGAGGGGTCTTAGCTTCAAAAGTTATTGAGTTGGAGCAATGGGTGCAGCAAGGTTTGCAACCTGATGCAACCTTGCTGTTTGATGTGCCTGTAGAGGTAAGCGTATCGCGCCTCGCAAATGCTCGAACGCCAGATAAATTCGAACGAGAGTCTGCTGAATTTTTTACAAAAATCCGCAATGCTTATTTGCAGCGCGCTTCAGAGCAGCCATCTCGCTTCCATGTAATTAATTCCAATCAAGCACTCGAGGCTGTTCAAGCCAATGTTCGAGATATAGTGTTTTCTTTGTAATCTCCTGTTTATGATAGTGAATGGTATTTATCCTTGGCATCAAAATATTTGGCAGCGTGTATTGGCTGACAAAAACAAACTGCACCATGCTCTATTGTTAAAAGGGCAGGCGGGAATAGGTAAGTTGGATTTTGCAATTTTTCTTGCTAAATCCTTATTGTGCCAAAACCCCGACCATCAACATCAAGCCTGTGGCCAATGCCCAAGCTGCGGCTGGTTTGATCAAGACAATCACCCCGACTTCCGTTTCATTTCCCCTGAGCAAGAGGTCAGCAAAGATGACGAGGCCGCTAAGCCATCGAAAAAGAAAACACAGATTTTGATTGAGCAAATCCGCGGATTAGCTGACTTTTTGAGTCTTTCTAGCCATAAAAACGATGGTTCTAGAATTGTGCTTATCCACCCTGCAGAAGGTCTTAATGTGGCTTCCAGCAATGCATTACTCAAGGTGCTAGAGGAGCCGCCACCTGGCGTCAGGTTTATTTTGGTCGCGCATCAGCCACAAAAATTACTCGCGACCATTATGAGCCGCTGTCAGAAGATTGATATGCCCATGCCATCTCAACAAGAAGCCATTGTATGGATGACAAATCAAGGCATTTTGGATGCGGAGACTGTTCTCAACTATGCAGGTGGCTCACCTTTACAGGCAATGAATGAAGCTGAAGACAACATCGCCGCTTCTATGGCTATTTTTAAGCAGCTGCTAAACGGCCTTAAGACTGATATTTATCAAACAGCGAGTATTTGTTTGGAACTAGGAATGGAAAATGCCGTCAATACTTTGCAAAAATGGTGTTATGACTTATTGCTAAGCAAAATGACGGGGCAGGCGCGCTATCATCGTGAGCAAGCAGCTGATTTGAAGAGATTAGGGGCAAGCATTAGCTTGATTGGATTGCTAGATTTCATGAAACAGCTTGATGAGGCTAAAAAGAGTGCTTCGCATCCGCTAAATAACGAATTGCAGTTAACGCGCTTATTGCATCACTACACCCAATTATTCGCACTATAAGGCCATATGCTAGTCGATTCACACTGCCATTTAAACTTTCCTGAACTTGCATCCAACATTGATGCTGTGAGAGCCTCAATGCTTGAAAATCAAGTAGGGCACGCCTTGCTGATTTCGGTGACTTTGGAGAAGTATCCAGAGGTTTTAAGCCTTGCTGAGCAATACCCTAATTTTTTTGCAACAGTTGGCGTGCATCCGGATTATGAGGATGAGCCCCCGTTCAATGTTGAAACTTTGGTTGCGCTGGCCAAACACCCTAAAGTGGTTGGAATAGGTGAGACTGGCCTAGATTACTTTAGATTGACTGGCGACTTAACTTGGCAACGCGAACGTTTTCGTACGCATATACGTGCCGCCATCAAAGCTGATTTGCCGCTGATTATCCATACAAGGTCTGCAGCAGAAGATACATTACGTATCATGCAGGAAGAAAATGCTCAGACGGTTGGGGGTGTAATGCATTGCTTCACAGAGAGCATTGACGTCGCGATGCGCGCAATTGAAATGGGCTTCTACATTTCTTTCTCTGGTATCGTGACTTTCAAAAATGCGGCCGCACTTAAAGAAGTTGCTCAGCAAGTCCCGCTGGATAGAATACTAGTCGAAACTGACTCCCCTTATCTTGCTCCTATTCCTTTTCGCGGAAAAACCAATCAGCCTGCGTACGTAAAACACGTGGCCGAAGAGGTGGCCAACTTGCGTAACATTTCTCTAGAAGCGCTCACTCAAGCAAGCACAAGCAATTTTTTCAACCTATTTAAAAAGGCTGCTCAGGTTTAAGGGGCTTTAAAATTAAAGCGCAGACCTCATATGTCATATAAAATAACGCAAAAGATTCAGCATAACCAAGAAATAACTTTATATTAATTAGGAATCGCTATGATTTTAAATAAAAAAACTATTATTATATCCACCTTACTTGGCTTACTTAGCTTAACTGCTCAAGCCGCAGGCAAGACGTACACAGAGGATGATTTTTTAAAGACTTTTAGTGGAAAATCAAACAAGGTTGTTGCTCAAGTATTGGGCGAACCCAATAAAAAAGAAGTTTCAGTGAAGCCTAGTGGCGCAAATGCTATGTTGGCAGGCAAGGGAACAGAGTCGTCCAAGCCGGTCAATGTTGAAATGTGGTATTACAACGGCCGCGTGAATTATGCGCCTAATAAGACTTACAAATTCACGGAGCTAACATTCGTAAATGGTCGCTGCATGAACATTGCGTTTTTCAATAATAAGTAATGCCATAGCTATTTAGCGCATTATAGAATGCTTGATCGGTATAGGCGCCTGTTTTACAGGCGCTTTAAACCCCATCCATAACTTCGTATAATGTATATTATGTTAAATAATATATTCATATAAATGCGGGGCTAGCCCCGCACAATCACCATTCAACTAATCACCTACTTTGCCAGCCGTTTAGAAACGTTGTGCAATAACTCAGACAAGTCTTTATCCTGTAGAGGCTCGTTCAATTTGCTGGCCAACGCAAGATAATCATTCGCTTTATCGTTTTGGTGCAACGCCAACTTAAGCTTAGCCATATAAATGTAGCATTTAGCTTCCCAATAAGGGCTCGCATCTTTTGTTATGGCCAGCACCTTCTCAATCACATTACCTGCTTGATCATATAAATCAGATTCGATATACATACGTGCCAATTCGAGCTGGGCATTCACTTGTTTATCTATGTCGCTATACTTTGTGTGTGCCAGGGCCGCCTTAACCTGATATTCAATGGCTGTATCGCGCTTATTGAGTTTTTCATAAGCCTCAGCAATGCGCTCATGAATATCAGCGCGCTCACCATCGTTTTGGGCGAGTTTTAGAGCAATTTGATACTCCGCTATAGCTTCATCGTATTTCGTCGCTAAAAACAGGGCTGATGCGATCAATTCGTGTGAAACGCGCTCCAAACCTTGGTTCTTCAGTGTTTTTGATGCTTCTAAAGCTACTTTATACTGCTCAATTGCTTCTTGGGTCTGATTGTTGGCTTTGTAGGCATTGCCAAGCATCGCGCTTGCCATCATTTTCTCCACGCCAGCTCCAGATAGTCGAGCAACCGTTTTAAAGCTCTCTATGGCTTGCTTGTATTGAGAAAGCGCAACTTCCGCCCGCCCTTTACACAAAAAAACATCTCTGCTGGATGGGTTGATTTGAACTAGCTGAGATGAAATATCTAAGGCTTTTTGTGGATTTTCTGATTTTACTAACTGATTACATTCATTTATTTTCTTTGATAGTTCAATAGAATCTGCGGCCATAGCGTGACTTGACCATACACACAACACTACAAGCATCGTCTTATTTAGCAAACGCATTTATTCACCTTTATTGGGCACTTACTTCAGACAAGAGTCTGAGTAATTCGACTTCATCAATAACATTAACACCCAGCTCCTGAGCCTTCTCTAGCTTGCTTCCAGCTTCAGCACCCGCGACCACAAAATCTGTTTTCTTGGACACGCTGCCGCTGACTTTGCCGCCAGCTGACTCAATCATCATTTTTGCTTCATCTCTAGTTAAATTGGGTAGCGTACCCGTTAAAACCAGCGTTTTTCCAGAAAACACGCCATTTCCTACTGACAACACCTGCTCATCCCAGTGAATTCCAGCGCCACCCTGCTCCTCTGGCGCAATCAACTGAGCTATCGTTTCTATATTATGGGCTTCAGCAAAAAAGTTAATCATAGATTCGGCAACGATGGGGCCGATATCTGGCACCTGCTGCAGTTGTTCTATGTCCGCTGCCTCGATTGCCGAAAGACTGCCAAAGTGACGCGCCAAATCTTTCGCAGTCGCCTCACCAACATTGCGAATACCTAAGGCATAAATAAACCTTGCCAGGGTGGTCTTTTTGCTTTGATTGAGCGCATCCAATATATTTTGCGCTGACTTTTCAGCCATACGATCCAAACTCGCAAGAGTTGCTAGATCCAAACGATAAATGTCAGCCAAATTTTTGGTTAGCCCGCTATCTACAAGCTGTTCTACCAGTTTATCTCCAAGACCCTCGATATCCATTGCCTTGCGAGAGGCAAAATGGATAAGCGCTTGTTTGCGCTGCGCCGCACAAAATATGCCTCCAGTGCAGCGTGCCACAGCCTCATCTTCTTGCTTTTTAATGTGTGAGCCACAAACTGGGCAGGTTTCCGGCATTACAAAAGGTCTCGCGGTCACTGGGCGCTTATCCAAAACCACACCAACAACCTCTGGAATAACGTCCCCTGCTCGCCTTACGCTAACTGTGTCGCCAATTTGTACATCTTTGCGGCGCATTTCATCTTCATTGTGCAAGGTGGCGTTAGTCACAGTAACGCCGCCGACAAATACTGGTTTTAAGCGAGCAACTGGGGTAATCGCGCCAGTGCGCCCGACCTGAACATCGATGCCCTCAATAATAGTTAAAGCTTCTTCAGCAGGAAATTTATGCGCAATTGCCCAACGAGGTGCGCGCGACACAAAACCAAGTTCATCTTGCTGCGCCAGATCGTTAACTTTATAAACCACGCCATCTATATCAAAAGGCAATTCAGAACGTTTTGCACCTACGGATTGATAGTAGGACTGCAACCCATTTGCACCTTTTACAACAGCTCGCTCTTTAGAAACAGGCAAATGCAGCGCATCCAAATAATTCATGCAGGCACTGTGTGTTTCCAGCACAGGCGCGCCTTCTGTGGCACCCATGCCATAGGCAAAGAACGACAACGGCCTGGTTGCCGTTATATTGGAATTCAATTGGCGCAAGCTGCCAGCCGCCGCATTTCTGGGATTGGCGAACAATTTTTCACCCTTGGCCGCTTGCTCAACATTCAGCGCCTCAAAATCAGCTTTGAGCATCAATACTTCACCACGCACTTCCAGTAATTTGGGTGGGTTGTCTGTGTATAGGCGCTGCGGAATACTGCGTATAGTCTTTAGGTTTTGAGTAACATCTTCACCAGTATAACCATCGCCTCGGGTTGCACCTTGTACAAAAAAACCATTTTCGTAAGTTAGAGTAATGGCCAAACCATCGAATTTTGGCTCAACAGCATATGTCACTTCGTCCACACTTAATCCATCGCGAATACGCTTATCAAAGGCAGCTAATTCATCCTCACTAAAGGCGTTATTTAAGGACAACATAGGCAGTCGATGGGTAATACTGCCGAAGCTTTTTAGTGGAGCGCCCCCTACTCTCTGCGTCGGAGAATCGCTTGTTATAAGCTGAGGATTGCTTGCTTCTAGCGATTGAAGTTCACGGAATAGGCCGTCATATTCATTGTCGCTAACACTCGGCGCATCCAAAACATAATATTGGTAATCATGCTCACGAATCAGCGTTTTAACTTGCTGGATGCGCTCGGCAACTGATGGTTGACTGTTCGTCGCCTCGGAAAATAGTCCTGCTTGGAACGGCGCTTGGGTGACTTTGGACATGTGCCGTTATGCGAATAATCTGAGTGCCAATGGCGAGCCGGGAACAATCCCCCTAACAGTCATCTGCACTTGAATTAACTTGAGTTGTTGCCTGATTTTCTCGAGCTGAACATCTGAAAGCTCTCGCTGATGGTCATCTACCACAGCACCGCTTAAGGCCGATGCTATATTTTTTGCAGAAGCCACCATTTGATTAAAAGTCTCTGTACAGTTTGGTGTACGCGCAATATCCATTTGAAATGTCACACCCTTAAGGGTTGTAGCCTTAAGCATATCTGCGCTAAAAGGGATTTTTTCCATGTTTACAACGGCGAACAAGACATTTTGCGCATCGTTTTTAGCTAAAAATTTACCTTCCGCATCAAGAACTAGCTTATTAGCTTCAGCCAGACTGTTGAATTTTGTTGCCATAAAACGTCCACCAGCACCGTTAATAACGTGCAAATTGACTAGCTGATCAACTTCTAAGCAAAAGGTATCTAAATCTTTAGCGAAGTTAAGTGTATCCGTGCTGCCCATCCATTCCACTTGTGCGCCAATCTCATTCGCTATTTGAGAAATCTCTTCGTGGAAACGTTTTAATGTTTCCTCTGAAACGGCGCCCGCTCTATCAGCAAGCTGCAGTCCATAAGCCACACGGCCAAATAACTCAGACGCTTGTTCGCGGTGAAGCTCTTGCCATGTTTGATTTTCGCTTAAGCCATAGGCTGATACTGGCTTATCTAAGCCAGCTAACCGCATGAACATATTACTTAATCGATCGCCGTTTTCCGCCGCAGGCAAGTTAATCATCGCAATCAAGTCCACCTCAACACTAAGTGCTTCAGGCAGGGTTTTAAGCGGGATAACTTTAGCAACTTCAGTGGCGACTGACTCGTCTTCAGTGAATGCGATTGGCGCTTCTGTCACCTCATGCGGCTCTGATATAACCTCAGTGACATCAATTTTAAAATCAAGCTCATCGTCGATATTAAATTCGCCATCTTCGACACTTGCTTCCGCCTGGCTGCCGTTAAATTCTGAAAATAAATCCTCGCCCAAAGTCTTTGCGTCTTCAGTGAAGTTAATCGCCTTTTCTGCCGCCTTGCGAATTTTTCTTTCTTGCCACCAATTAAAGGCCACAAGCAAGAAAATTAGGCCTAAGCCTATTGCCAGAAGAGATAAGGTTAATTCATTCATTATTGGTAGCTTGTCTTTAAAAATTACTTAGTTATACAAATCGTTTAGATAGGCTATTACTGGCTCAAGTAAACAGCTCATGATTCATCTGCATGGCCGCTTCCATATCCACCTCAACCACACGAGAAACGCCAGATTCCTGCATAGTAACCCCTACCAGCTGCTGGGCCATTTCCATCGTAATTTTATTATGACTTACGAATAAAAACTGTGTGCGCTCAGACATTTTTTTCACCATCGCGCAGAAACGATCAGTATTGCTATCATCAAGCGGAGCATCCACTTCGTCCATGAGGCAGAATGGCGCTGGATTTAACTTAAATAAAGCAAAAACTAGCGCTAGTGCTGTCAGCGCTTTTTCGCCCCCAGAAAGCAAGTGAATAGTACTGTTCTTTTTGCCTGGCGGCTGCGCAAACACTTGAACACCCGTATCTAAAATTTCATCGCCAAGCAGCTCTAGACGTGCTTGCCCGCCAGCAAATAAATCTTTAAAAAGCTCGCCAAAATGGCGATTCGCCTCATCGTAAGTCTGCTGCAAACGGCTACGAGTCTCTTTATCAATACGGCGAATAGCATCTTCCAGCGTACTAATGGCCTCTTCTAGATCAAGCGCCTGACTGTCTAAATAAGTTTTGCGCTCTTGCCCGCTTTGCAATTCTTGAATCGCTGCCAAATTAACCGCTCCCAGCGTATCAATTCGGCCTTGAATATGCTGACTTTTTTCTTCAAATGCGGATACTTTAGATGATGTGCCCAAATCCTCACTCAATGCCGCCTCATCTAGATTTAAGCTGGATAACTCTGTTTGACACTGCTCAAAATGCAATCTTGCTTGCTGCTCTTGCAACCTAGCCTGTTCCAACTTGTCGCGTAAAGGATGCAACACCTGCTCATTTTGCATGCGATTACGCTCATTGGCTTGCAACTCACTTTCAGCTATCGCCATTGCGTCACGCGCTGAGGCTAGTGCCGTCTCTTTGAGCTGTTTGCGATTAATCGCGGCCTCTAGGTTGGCTTTTAAGCCCTCCATTTTTGCCGCATCAAGCAAAGCATCCGTTTCCTTTTTCTTGTTTGAAAAAGAGACTTTTTCTTCGGAATTTAACTGAATCTTGCTTTTTAACTCATTGATATTATTTAATATTAATTTATTGTTAAATAGCTTCTCTTGCGTCAACTTCTCAGCAAACTGCAATTGATTTCTTGCCTCATTCAAAGCCGCTTCAGCATTTCGACGCGCCTCAAATGTCTGCTCTCTTTTTACTTGCAATGCAGCTAAAGAATGACTGACCTCAGCTAAAGTGGTTTGTTTTTCTTGAATTACCGCTTGCGTAGTAGTCACTTTCTCTCGAAGCTGCACCAACTCTGTTTCTATCGCGGCTTTTCTATCTAAAATATGTTGCCGTTGTTGCGTTAGACGTTGGACATCAATGTTTAACTGGTGTTGCCGCTGAACTTGCTCATTCAATTGCCGCTGACGCTCTTGCAAATGCTGACGAGATTGCTGTAAATCATGTTCCGTTTTAGCTAGATCATGCGCACTTTTTTCAAGCTTGGCTTGTATAACAGGCTGTTTTTCATTTAACTCATCAAGCTCGCGCTGACGCTCCAACACACCATGAATAGCGGATTGCGCTGCGTAGATAGCAAGACTGTGTCGTTTGTAAATGTCACCATCCACGGTAACCAAACACTCATTCGGCGATAGCTTTTTGCGCTCAAGCTCAGGGTTTTCTGCGCCTTCTAGTAAATAAACACCGTTTAGCCAGTCCGCAAACAAGCCTTTCAGACTGGCCTGTTTAACATCCAAAATATCAAACATACTGCGCCAGCCATGTTTGGATGCCCCCATCGAAGCAGATGAATCGGCACCCTCCGCTATCACCAAAGCGGATGGCGGGCGATCACTTGGAGTAAGCGCCCCAGACTTAAGAATGGCATTTAAACGCGCCCCCAAAACAGACTCTAATGCGACTTCCCAGCCTTTTTCTATCGCTAAATGTCGCCAAATTCGATCAGATTGAGAAAGTTGATTATTTTCTAGCCAATCATCCAGTTTTGCTTCGTGACCTAGCGCATCTTGGATTTTCGATAATGAGCTAATTTGGGCATTAACCTGTGCCAGCTCGCGTTCATCGACCAGTTGCTGTTCACGCGCGGCCTTAATCAAATCCAATTGCACCTGCTCGGAGGTTCTGTTTTGCGAGATTTCTTGATTTAATTTTTCGTTCTCGACTTTTAATGCGTTCAACTCAGTTTGTTTGCGATCTAAAGCTGCCTCTTCAGGCAAATTCATATCGTTTTGCTCTAGGTTTAGCTTTTCGATTCTATGATTAAGCTCTTGCAAGGAACGCGTCAAATGCTCGATATTGGTTGTTTCAATACGAATATTTTGCTCTGCATCACTGAGCGCTTTCTGTGCATCAGCATGGCCTTTTTGTGAGGTGGAATAAGCACTTTCAGCTTGAGGAAAAAGGTTCTGTGCATCAACAAGCTGAGTGTTGCTCACACCGGCTTGAGATTCAGCTTCATTCGCTTCTTGCATGAGCGCTTCCAACTGAGTATGCAAGGTGATTGTTAGCTGCTCAGCTTTGGCGATTTGCTCGTCAATTTGGGTTAATTGCATCGAGAGCCTATCCCTGGCCTCTTGCGTGTGCTTTACCTGTGTTTCCAAATTGGAAACTTCGGCGTTCGCCTCGTAATATTGACCTTGAGCTGCTTGCACTGTTTCAGTACTGCTAAAGTGCTGCTGACGTAGCGTCTCTAATAAACTCTCAGTTTTACGTAAAGCCGCCATTTGCGACTCAAGTTCATTGGCAAGCTTCTCTGTGTGTCGCTGACTTTTTTCCCAGCCAGATGCTGCCTCACGTTTTTTTAACAGCCACAGCGCGCCTTGCGTGTTCTTAAGCAAGGCTTGTAGTTGATGATATTGCTCCGTCACCAAGGCTTGCGCCTCTAGACGAGAAATTTGTTTGCCCAATTCTGAGCGAATATCTTCAACGCGAGTTAAGTTTTCACGCGTATCGCGCAACCTTAACTCTGTTTCTCGACGACGCTCTTTGTATTTAGAAATGCCGGCCGCCTCTTCCAGAAAAACCCTTAATTCTTCTGGCTTAGCTTCAACAATACGAGAAATCGTATTTTGACCAATAATCGCATAAGCTCGTCCACCAAGCCCTGTGCCTAAAAACAAATCAGCCACATCACGGCGACGAACAGCCGTGTTATTGATGTAATAACTAGAGCCTTTATCACGCTCAATCACACGCTTTACAGCAATCTCGGCATATTGCGACCATTCGCCGCTGGCGTGACCCAGACTATTATCAAACACCAGCTCTACGCTGGCTCTAGAGATGGCTTTGCGGTTAGCTGATCCGTTAAAAATCACGGCATCCATAGAGTCGCCACGCAACTCTTTAGCGCTAGACTCCCCTAGCACCCATCGCACTGATTCCATGACATTGGATTTGCCGCAACCGTTGGGGCCAACAACACCCACACGCTGACCATGAATGTGCAAAGTGGTGGGGTCAACAAATGATTTAAAACCAGCTAATTTGAGGTGAGTTAAACGCAAAGTAAGGATAAATTTTTAGTAAAAATTGTTAAACAGTATAATAACGTTTTTTCAAGTTAAAAGCCCTACCTCAAACATGACAAACGCTCAATCTTTAGGTGCCAAGCCAACAGCCCAACCAAGTAAAAGCTTAGAGACTTTCCCTAACCCAGCGCCTCAGCGTGACTTTCATATTCACATGGAAATTCCTGAGTTTACTTGCTTGTGCCCCAAAACAGGCCAGCCTGATTTTGCTGTGCTTTACTTAGACTACATTCCAAATCAACTTTGTGTGGAATTAAAAAGCCTCAAACTTTATACCTGGTCTTTCCGTGATGAAGGATGCTTTCACGAAGATGTCACCAATCGCATTTTGAATGATTTGGTAGCAGCAACGCAGCCTAAATTCATGCGACTAACCGCTAAGTTTTATGTGCGTGGCGGCATTTTTACCAATGTTGTTGCTGAACATCGTCAAGCTGGCTGGCAACCACAACCGCGCGTTGATTTAACCCAATTCGATAGCAACTCCAATATTCGCGGCTAATAAAGCCCGCAGAAAAAATCAAAATACATTGACAAGCAAAGCGGGCATCATTATTATGGCGCCTCTTTTCGCAGGTCGTGAAAGATTTGTCGGGGGTATAGCTCAGCTGGGAGAGCGCTTGCATGGCATGCAAGAGGTCAGCGGTTCGATCCCGCTTATCTCCACCAAAAAACCTTTTTGGGTGAAAGAAAAGAACAGGATTTTCGCTAATTTAAGCTTTAAATTAGTACGGTTTTTGAGTATAATTTTGACCTCTATGTCCCCATCGTCTAGAGGCCTAGGACACCTCCCTTTCACGGAGGCGACCGGGGTTCGAATCCCCGTGGGGACGCCACAAAAGAAAAAGCCGCTATCAAACGATAGCGGCTTTTTTATTGCTAAAAATTCAAAAAATTATGTGAATAGTAGTTTCAACCCTGCGATCAACAAGACTAAAGCCAAAACTTTTTTAATCGCATTTGCTGAATAAAATTTAATGCCTAATGTTGTGCCAATAACGGCACCAAGCATTGCGGATAATACGTACATAGGCAATTGCTCTGGTAGATTCTGTATTGATGCGTAATTTCCTGCTAGCCCAAAAGTTGAGTTGAGCAAAATAAATGTAGCTGAAATCCCTGAGGTTCTCTTAGGGTCGCTCCAACCCAAGAACAACATTAACGGGGACAAAAATATCCCGCCACCTGTTCCCGTAAGTCCAGCCAAAAATCCAATAAAAGCACCTGCCAGCATAGCAACCAAAAAGATTGGTCTGTTTGTGACAAGCCCTATTTTGTCTGCTCTTGGGGTGATTAGACTGAACGCTGAGGCGATCAAAATAGCGCCTACAATTATTTTGTACACATGGTGAGGGGCATTTAGATAGCCACCTAAAAATGCAAAGGGAATGGCACTAATTGCTACAGGCAAAAGTACTTTAAAATCAAAAAAGCCATTTCTAATAAAGCGCCAGCTAGCAAATGTCGCAATACATATATTCATCACTAAAGCGGTTGGCTTAATAACAGGTGCTGACAAGCCAAACAGAGTCAGTATGGCGATATAAATTGAGGCGCCAGCATGGCCTACCGATGTATATAGCACCGCCCCCAACAACAGACAGAGGCTGATGAGCATATCAATGGCTTCATAATGCATCATCACACCTCCTAAAAATCATACTGCGCACGCATTGTCAGCGCGTTTTCGTGACTGCTTGATTGGCTGTTGATGATGATAGGCGTATCAAAGTTAGTGCGTACGTAATTTAACAAGATACGGGCATTGGGGTTCATAATCCATTTAGCACCAGCCGTCCAAGCATCAACTTTTGAAGTATAGCTAGCCGTCGCTGTGGGCGCTGTCAGCATAGTTTTAAAATCAGACGCATCAAATTTGCTGTAACGCAAACCAAGCTCAATAGCGCCCCAACCTTCTTGTCCTAGATTGAAGTTATTGTTGGGTTGAATTCTGCCAAATACGCCGTCTTTATATGCAGCAGCGTAGGACTCACCCGTGATCAACCAAGTCACGTTTGCGTACCAAGTGTTGATATCCTTATCAATATCGCGCCCATCGAAATTAGCGGTGATAAATTCACTTTGGAATTTGACAGGGCCTCTAGTTAAAGCTGCCTCAACACCCCATCTTGTTTTATCTACATCACCATCACTAAAAGCTTGGGTTGAGAAAAATTTCGTAGCCGTTGTATTTGTATATCCTATCGAATTTGAAGTAACGCTACTGGACTCGGTGTAAGCGGATAATTTGGTGTCGTTGCCAGTTACTGCCGCCGATGACTTCTGAACAGTATTCCTACTAGCTGAAACCCCTGCATGGATAACAGTATTATTTACATCAAAGTAGTTAGCAAAATTGATTGCGACGCGTCCACCCACATCTTTACCGTTTTGCATTGCATCATTATTTTGGCCGCTGCCATTTACCCAGTAGGCGTTGTAATTAAGCCCCTTGAGTGGTGAACCAAATAACATCACACCACGATCATAAGTTGAGTTAAATACTGCGCCAGATGAAGTGGCCAATGACGCCTCTTGAAAGTCGGTAAAGTTGGAACTTTGACCGCGCTCTAATCCAAACACAGGTTTAAATTGACCGATGCGCACTTTAGCGCCAGGGAAGTGTTTCCAATCCAGATAACCATAGGTAAGTGCCGTGGTTGATTTGCTACCATCGTTGGTGTTGGAGTATTCACCCTCCAAACGCACACTAAAATCTTTTAGAAAATTATAAGTTGCGCCTAAGCGTGCTCTACGGATACTCCATGTGTCATTTTTCCACTCATGTGGGTCAATGCTTCTATAATCAGCCTGAATGCGGCCATTAACCTGAAGACTCCAATCACCTGTGCCATCATCAAACACCAAACCATCTTTAGCGTTAGCAAAAACAGGACTGCCTTTACTTTTGGGCTTATCTTCTGCCTTCAGGTTTTTTGACTGTGAAAGTTGATTCTCAACGCCAGCTAACTCTTTAGTTAAGAGTTCAAGCTGCTTATCTTGATCCGCACGTTGCTTTTGCATTGCTTTCAGCGTTTCTTCTAGCTGCTTAATGCGGCCCTCTAATTCAGCCTCTCCAGCCCAAGATGATGTTGTCACTGTCGTAGCAAGCACAGCCAGCAAGATCTTGCTTAATTGGTTTTTACGCATAAATACTCCCACCTAAAAATTGTTAGTGGGCATTTTAAGTGAAAAATTATGCGAGCTTTATGTTATTTATCTATTTAGATATTTCAATGGATTATATGCAAATAAAAACTAGCGCTTTAATTTATAAACAAGCAAATGATCGCCTTGTTTGTATCCAAAGATAGAGCTACCCCCAGCCGCTACTGCAATGTATTGCTCACCATCAATTTGGTAGGTAATCGGTGGCGCGTTAATGCCATATTCATTGCCAGCCTGCCACAATAACTGTCCTGTTTTTTCGTCATAAGCATTAAAGTGGCCATTGCCCTCCCCGGTAAACACTAAGCCACCTGCAGTTGCTAAAACGCCACCGACCAAAGGCTGCTCAGTTTTGTTCTGCCAATTGATTTTGCCTGTAGCCAAATCAATCGCAGACAACAAGCCCCAGCGCGGCTCATCAGCAGGCTCTGAAGACGCGTAACGAATAGCCTCTTTGCCATCTTTTGCTGGTGTTTCGTGCAATGTATAGCGGATTGGCGCATGAATCGCCGCAACGAATGCTTGTTGCGCTGACTCGTCAATGGCTGCGGGAGACCAATTAGACCCACCCAAAATACCTGGGTATAAAGTGACGCCTTCAAATGTAGCTTTGGCAAAAAGGTTTTTTTGTGGCACAAATGGCTCAGACTTTAATAGCAATTTGCCTGTTGTTCTGTCATTCACAAAAAACCAACCCAGCTTGCTAGCCTGACCGACAGCAGGAATCGTTTTCCCGTCTTTTTTGTAGTTGAACAGGATGGGGGCACTGGCCAAGTCATAGCCCCAAACATCATGCGGCACTTGCTGATAATACCAGCGCAGCTTGCCCGATTCCGCATCTAAAGCAACTAAAGAAACGGTGTATAAATTATCCCCCGGACGCGAGACATCGTTCATTTGGGGCGACGGATTACCCGTTCCGAAGTAAAGCAAACCTAAGTTAGGATCAATCGCAGGCGTACTCCAAGCTGAGCCACCTCCAAAGCGTGCCGAGTCTGAAAACTTCGCCAAACTTGCCTTTTCGGCAGCAACATCACGATTAAGCGAAACCCCATCATCTGTTGTTGCTTTAAACTGCCCTTCCCAGCCTTGCGTTGGGATGGTGTCAAACTGCCAAACGCGTTTACCTGTATTAACGTCAAAGGCAGCTAAAAACCCAGGTCGACCATAACGACCGGTCACGCCAATTACCGCTCCCAAAGGCGCATCTTCACGCGGATTATCAATGTGCAAGCCGTAACCAACGCCAGTAATCCCGATAATGACTTTACCTTTGTAAACAACCGGCGCCATCGCCATACCAACGCCTGTGCCACCTGTGGTTTTGGCTTTGCTGTTAGGGTCATTTTGGTTGAGTGACTCCTGCCCTTCGGTGACCACTGCGCTTTCAACCGCATTGATATCCCAAAGTTTTTGCCCTGTTTTGGCATCCAAAGCGATCAAACGCGCATCCACAGTACCTATAAATACTTTGCCATAACCTACCGCAACGCCACGATTAGCAGGCCCACAACACATAGGCCAATCTTGGCGACGTTGATGTTGATAACGCCAAAGCTCTTGCCCTGTTTTAGCATTTAAGGCCACGACATGGTTAAAAGGCAGGGAAACATACATCACACCATCGACAACAATCGGGGTGGCTTGAAAAGCTGCTTTGACGCCACTTTTATACTGCCAAGCCACACCCAAATCTTTGACGTTGTCACGATTGATTTGCGCGTTTGAAGAAAATCGCTGGTTAGCGTAATCACGACCGAAGCTAGGCCAGTCTTGATTAGCCCCTTGCTGTTGGTTAGCTTGTATAATTTTATGTGTAGTGGCATCTTGCGTGGCACAGGCCGCAAGCAATGTACTTATCGCTATTCCACAGATGAGGTGAGTTAGTCGCATGACGTTTGACCCAGTTGAGTTGTAATAGTCTAAGTTTACCGACTTGTATAGTTTACGACCACCATCTAAAGCTAATGAATTCCATTAAAATAACGCCATGAGTCAAATCCAAGCACAACTTGAATGGCGAAACGCACAACCCTACTCCAGCCAGTATGACGATGTCTATTTCTCAACAGATGATGGCTTGGCTGAAACGGAGTATGTGTTTTTACAGCACAATCAGCTTAAACAGCGTTGGCAAAAACTTGGAAACAGCATCTTTACCATTGCTGAAACTGGCTTTGGCACAGGCCTTAATTTTTTATGTGCTTGGCAGCTTTGGCAAAAGCACGCTTCAAAAGCGGCACGATTACACTTTGTTAGTACTGAAAAATATCCCTTAACTCAGGCAGATCTTAAGCAAGCCCTCGCACTTTGGCCTGAATTCAAAGTCCTCAGCGAGGCTCTGTTAGCGCAATATCAGAATATATCCAATGGCTTTCATCGCTTGGTTTTTGATGAAGGGCGCGTGACGCTAACGCTATTGATTGGTGATGCAAACCAAACTTTGCCACAACTCAAGGCACAGGTGGATGCTTGGTTTCTAGATGGTTTTGCACCCTCAAAAAATCCTGAAATGTGGCAGCCAGTCCTCTTTGAGCAAATGGCGAGGCTTTCACATACGCAAACAACTTTCGCGACCTTCACCAGCGCTGGCGAAGTAAAGCGCGGCCTGCAATCGGCTAATTTTGAAGTGTACAAAGCACCGGGTTTTGGTAAGAAACGTGAAATGTTGTTTGGTCGATTTATTGGAAAACGCTCAAAAATTGAGACATTTTCAGTCAAAAAAGCAATTGTCATTGGGGGAGGCTTGGCAGGCACAGCAAGCGCTGAAGCCTTGGCTAGGCGTGGCTGGCAAGTTACCTTAATTGAACGCAACGCTAAACTCGCACAAGAAGGATCTGGCAATCCACTGGGTGTGCTTTACCCTAGGTTAATAGGAGGCGATACGCTCATTAACCAGCTAACATTCGATGGTTTTTTATATACGCTAAAGCTACTAAAGCGTCTGCCCTTAAATGCCAAAGACTTAAGTTTATGCGGCGTTTTGCAATTGGCTTTCAATGCCAGAGAGCAAGCGCGATTGAATAAAATATCAACACAATATCCTGAGTTAATTCAAGAAATTAAAAAGGAAAATGCCAGTGAATTAGCAGGCATTGCATTAAGTTTTGATGGTGCGTTTATTCCTCAAGCTGGCTGGATTAGTCCACCTGCACTTTGCCAAGCGCTTGCCGCTCATCCCAATATCCAAACCAAGTACCTTACAAACGCCCTGACACTCGAAAAAACCAATGGCGTTTGGCAAGTTTTAGATGCGCAAAAATGTATAGCTCAGGCCCCTGTTGTGATTGTGGCAGGCGCTTATGACGCGCAAAATTTTACGCAAACAAAGCGTTGTGAGCTTAACGTGGTGCGCGGGCAAATTAGTTTGCTTCCTGTCACCAAACAAAGCCAGCGCATTAAAACCGTGATTTGTACCGATGGCTATCTAAGCCCTGAAACAGACGGCATGCACTGTTTAGGCGCGACCTTTAGTCCAGACGACCAAGATAAAGATGAACGCAAAAGCGATCATGCAAGCAATTTGAACCAACTAAAAAAATTGGCGCCCTCACTTGTTAGCACGTATCAAAATACAGAAATTCAAGGACGCGCAGCATTAAGGTGCGTAAGCTCGGACTACTTACCGCTCGCGGGGGCTGTGTTGGATATGGCAAAACTTGAACAAACGCCGCCTCGCTATAACGCCCCTGCTGAGGAGCTGCCGTGGCTTAGCGGCCTATATGTAAATACTGCACATGGCGCCAAAGGTTTGGTTAATGCCCCGATTTGTGCGGAAGCGATTGCCAGCCTAATTTGTGATGAGCCCTCACCCATTTCCAACAGCTTGCTATCGGCGCTAGACCCCAATCGTTTTCTTCTAAAAAAAATGGGCCTAAAGCGGCTTGCACAAACCATACAAAATTCATAATTAGCGTAAAATTTAAGCATGGATACGCAAGCAAATTATCGTCTAGCATTG
>JBDLQN010000006.1:0-24089 GCA_039800585.1 Pseudomonadota bacterium | reverse complement strand
CAGATGCTGTTTACATAGAGTGACAGGCGCTGCGCAGAATTGATTTTTGGTAAATACCCCAGCCACTTTTGAGCCTTCATCCAACTGAATAACAAGCAGGTCTTTACGATTCTGTTTGCGAATATTGGCTTCAGCAAAGCCCAGTTGCACACCTTTTACAGGCAGTAGGGAAGAGGCTTGTGGCGCAGATAAATTAACAGGCATAACAGCAAACTTTCATTTAAATAATTGTCTAGATTTTAACTGATTCAGTTGACATTGCATAAGACAATGCCGTGACACAGGTATAAAAAAAGCGGCCATAAGCCGCTTTTTTAGAGTGCCGCAATAATCAATCAAAGCTGGTGTTATCCGCCATGCGCTGATCTAGCTCGCTTATTGTTTTTTCACGCGCTTCATCAGACATATTCCACCATTCGCGAATTTCTTCAATGGTGCGATAACAGCCTTGGCAGAAACCTGTTGCATCATTCAAGGTGCAAACTCCGACACAAGGTGATTGGATCTCTTCAATACTCGACATCAATAGCTCCTAACCTAGATAAGGCTAACTTAATTTTCCGTGACAGGCTTTATATTTCTGACCTGAGCCGCATGGACAAGGATCGTTACGGCCAACCTTGATGCCCTGCGCCTCAAAGCCATCCTCACCTTGCGGCGCTTGACCTAAGGCTTTGTCATAATCCGTGTGTTGATATTGCACATTTTCAACGCCTGTGGGCTCAACAGCATCTACGTCCTCACGGCTCTTTACTTGAACTTGCATAGTCACTTGGGTTACTTCACGTTTCACTGTGTCTAGCAAGTTAGCAAACAACTCAAAAGCCTCACGCTTGTATTCTTGTTTAGGGTTTTTCTGTGCGTAAGAACGCAAATGAATCCCCTGACGCAAATGATCAAGCGATGCCAAGTGTTCGCGCCAATGATTATCCAAACTTTGTAACATCACCGCACGCTCAAATTGGCGCATTGTTTCAGCACCTGCCATTTGCTCTTTGGCTGAGTAGGCTTCTTGCGCCGCTGTTTGCACAGATTCTCGAATAGTTTCTTCATGCAAGTCCGGGTTGCTTTCCAACATCCTTTGCAAAGGCAAATTCAAATTCAATTCACCTTGCAAAGCTTTTTCCAAGCCTGGCACATCCCATTGCTCTTCTACGCTACCTTCTGGAATATGCATTGCAATCGTTTCATTAATGACGTCTTGGCGCATCACCGCAATGGTTTCACCCACATCAGTGGCTTCCAATAGTTCATTGCGTTGCTCGTAAATGACTTTTCGTTGGTCATTCGCCACATCATCATATTCAAGCAACTGCTTACGAATATCAAAATTGCGGCCTTCTACCTTACGTTGTGCATTCTCAATCGCACGGGTTACCCATGGATGCTCAATCGCCTCACCTTCAGGCATTTTAAGGCGTTCCATAATGGCAGCCACACGGTCTGAAGCAAAAATACGCAAGAGCGAATCTTCAAGAGAAAGATAAAAGCGGCTTGAACCAACGTCACCCTGACGACCTGCGCGGCCACGCAATTGGTTATCTACACGGCGTGATTCATGTCGCTCGGTACCAATGATATGTAAGCCGCCCGCCGCCAAAACTGCGTCGTGGCGTTTTTGCCAATCTGCCTTGATTGCTGCAATTTTCTTGGTCTTTTCAGCATCACTTAAAGCTTCGTTAGCTTCAATTTCGGCAACTTCAGATTCTGGATTACCGCCCAACACAATGTCGGTACCACGACCTGCCATATTGGTGGCGATGGTTATCATCCCTGGGCGACCAGCTTGCTCGATAATATGCGCTTCACGCTCATGTTGTTTAGCGTTCAATACTTGATGTTCTAACTTTGCCTTGGTCAACAAATTAGAAATCAACTCGGAGTTTTCAATCGAAGTCGTACCCACCAACACTGGCTGATTACGCGTTTGGCAATCTTTAATATCATCAATCACCGCATTGTATTTTTCGTTTGCGGTACGATAAATCTTATCCATATGGTCTTTACGCTGCATGGTGCGATGCGGCGGAATTACGACCGTTTCCAAACCATAAATTTGGTTAAATTCATACGCTTCGGTATCTGCTGTACCCGTCATACCAGACAACTTGCCATACATACGGAAGTAGTTTTGGAATGTAATCGAAGCGAGCGTTTGATTTTCTTTTTGAATCGCCACGCCTTCTTTGGCTTCAACCGCCTGATGCAAGCCATCTGACCAACGACGACCTGTCATCATACGGCCAGTAAACTCGTCCACAATCACGATTTCACCATCGCGCACAACGTAGTGCTGATCACGGTGGAATAAAGATTGTGCACGCAAAGCCGCATATAAATGATGCACTAAGCTGATACTGCCCGCATCATACAAACTTGCACCTTCTGGCAATAAGCCTGAGTTAGCTAATAGCTCTTCAGCATGCTCATGACCTTGCTCTGACAAGATGACTTGTTGAGCCTTTTCATCCACCCAAAAATCGCCTTCACCTTCTTCTTCGGTTTGACGTACTAGTTGGGCAGCAATCCCGTTCATTTGTGTGTATAAATCAATGCTGTCATCCGCCTGACCAGAAATGATCAGTGGCGTACGCGCCTCATCAATCAAAATCGAGTCCACTTCATCAATCAAGGCATAATTCAAACCACGTTGCACACGCTCCTCAGCGGTGTACACCATGTTGTCGCGCAAATAATCAAATCCAAACTCGTTATTAGTGCCGTAAGTAATGTCTGCCGCGTAAGCTTTTTGCTTGGCGTCATGAGGCATTTGTGAAAGATTGATGCCAACGCTTAAGCCTAAGAAGTTATAGAGTTTTGACATCCATTCGGCATCACGTTTTGCCAAGTAATCATTGACGGTAATAACGTGCACGCCTTTATCAGCCAAGGCATTTAGATAAGCTGGCAATGTTGCCACTAGCGTTTTACCCTCGCCTGTACGCATTTCAGAAATTTTGCCTGCGTGTAACACCATACCGCCAATCAACTGAACATCGAAGTGACGCATATTAAGCACACGGCGACTACCTTCGCGGACTACCGCAAAAGCTTCTGGCAATAGCTTGTCTAGCGACTCACCGTCTTGGTGACGACGTTTGAATTCATCCGTTTTTGCACGCAACTGCTCATCGCTCAATGCCTGCATTTCTGCCTCAAGGGCATTAATTGAGGCAACGCGCTGGAAATACTGCTTCACAAGCCTATCATTACGACTGCCAAAAATTTTCTTAAAAAGACTGGATAACATAACGCAACACCAACTTCCGCAACTGCGGAGCCTTATTCAGGTTAATCTCAGCGACAAATCGCTCTTTGTTGAGGCTTTAGCTTTTACACAGGCTAAAACCGAAAATAAATCCGCCCGATTTTACCATAATCCAGCGCTAGCTCGGCAGTCGTTTTAAGTTGTAAAATCGCTACAACGATTGGTTTTTAAATGTCAGGTCATTTTTTGCAGCTTATACACGCCATTTTTAGAAATAACGCCGATTTTGCCAGTCTTACCGACAAGGCAAAGGTCATGGCAATGACACAAAAGGCTTGGAATGATGTCGTTCCCGAGCCCTTGAAATCAGCGAGCCATGCGGGGAACGTCGAGCATAAGCGATTAACCGTTTATGTTGAGAATGGCGCCGTAGCAGCCAAACTAAAACTATTGCTGCCCAGCATTCTGACCAAACTACAAAAGCAGGGGCTTGCTATCAGCTCAATTCGAGTACAAGTACAAGTGAAAGCTCAGGCCGAAAAAACCACAAAAGCTAACAGAACATTGAGCGAATCAGCCGCCAAGGAAATTGATGCTTTAGCCAATCAAGTAGCAGGAACTGCATTGGGCGAGGTATTGAAGCGATTGTCTAAAAGAACAAAGATTTAATCCAGCACGACAAATAAAAGAGCCATTTCAAATTGAAATGGCTCTTTTGCAAGAACAGGATTGGGATTATTTTTTTGCACGCTCAACGCTAGCCACGATTTCAGCTTTAGCTGCCTCAACACCCTGCCACTCACCAACCTTCACCCATTTACCTTTTTCCAAATCTTTGTAATGTTCAAAGAAGTGGGCAATAGGTGCTAATTGGAACTCTGGGATATCTTGATAAGTTTGCACGTTTTTATATTGTGGGCAGATTTTATCTACTGGCACAGCCAATACCTTGGCATCTACACCTGACTCATCTTCCATCGTTAACACGCCAATCGCGCGGCAACGAATCACCACACCCGGTTGTAATGGGATAGGCGTAATGACTAAAACGTCTGTTGGGTCGCCATCTTCCGACAAAGTATGTGGGATATAGCCATAGTTGCATGGATAGTGCATCGCTGTACCCATAAAACGATCAACAAATACTGCGCCAGAATCTTTATCCACTTCAAATTTGATGGGCTCACCACGCATTGGGATTTCAATAATCACATTGAAATCATTCGGGACATCTTTACCTGCAGGTACATTTGCTAATGACATATATTTCCTTACATGCTGTTAATTTAAAAAATAGTTATTTTAGTGCCGCAAATTTTAATGTTGCAGGGTCGTAAGCCGACATTTCACCCGTCTCAATATCGAAATACCAGCCATGAAGCGTCAAAGCCCCAGCATCCACACGAGATTTAATAAACGGGAAGGTCGCTAAATTTTCGAGCGACACAATAATCCCCGCCAACTCACACTCACAAGCAACTTCACTAGGGTTTGCATAAGGAAAATCAGCCTTCACTCGACGATAGGCGTGACTAGCGATGCTGACCCAAGGGCGAATAAACTCGCCGCTAATACCTTCTGGAACGCCTTCTGTAAGGGCTTTGATGCCGCCACACTGACGATGACCCATCACAATAATATGCTCAACACCCAAACCACAAACACCAAATTCGAGTGCCGCACTGACGCCGTGGTAACCACCACCTTTTTCATAAGGTGGTACCAAATTAGCCACGTTACGCACCACAAACAAATCACCTGGTTTGGCATCCATCACAATCGCTGGATCCACTCTCGAGTCGGAGCAAGCAATAATCAAGGTGCTCGGGTTTTGACCTTGGCTTAACTCCCCAAATAAGGGCGTTTCTCCACGAAAATAATTCTCGTGGAAGCGCTCGTAACCCGCAATAAATTGTTCGATATCACTCATGCCGTTATTTTTTCTTTAGTTGATGTCGCCAATCATTAAACAACAAGGTCTTTGCCTGTCAATTTTGTATAGGCCTCACGGTACTTTTCACTGGTTTTTGCTGCGACATCTGCTGGCAAAACTGGGGCAGGTGGTGTTTTATTCCAGCCCGAAGATTCTAGCCAATCACGCACATACTGCTTATCAAAACTAGGTGGATTTTTACCCACGGCGTACTGCTCTGCAGGCCAAAAGCGTGAAGAATCCGGGGTCAATACTTCATCAATCAAATAAAGCTCACCCGCAGCATCCAAACCAAATTCGAATTTAGTATCCGCAATAATAATGCCCTTAGTGAGCGCGTACTCAGCGGCTTCTTGATACAAACGCAAACTAACCTTCGCCACTTTTTCTGCGAGATCCTTACCCAACAACTCGGCACAGCGGTCTAAAGTGATATTTTCATCATGATCACCAACAGCGGCTTTACTAGAAGGCGTAAAAATAGCTTGAGGTAACTTTGAAGCTTCTTGCAAACCTGCTGGTAATGGAATGCCACAGACCGTGCCACTCGTTTTGTATTCTTTCCAACCGCTGCCCACCAAATAACCACGCACAATCGCTTCGATAGGCAATGGTTTTAACTTTTTAACCACCAAAGCACGTTTACCTAGCTGCGCTTTTTCAGCAGGGTCAGCTACCACAGTGCTCGGATCAATGCCCGTTAGGTGGTTAGGCACAATGTGGCCTAGCTTTTCAAACCAGAAATTAGCAATCTCCGTCAGGATTGCGCCTTTATCTTGAATTGGCGTGGGGAGAATGACATCAAATGCAGAAAGCCTGTCAGTCGCAATCAGCAACATCGTATTAGCGTCAATATCATAAATATCGCGTACTTTTCCTTGATGAATAAGCTTCAGACTTTTGATGCTTGATTGCGTGAGGGTATTAGACAATGCAGTTCCTTCATCCATTAAAAAACTTGCTTGCACCAGAGACCGAAGAGCACAAGCAAGTTAATAAAAATTCTTGAATGAATTATACCTGAAGGACGCCTTCTCGAAAAACCCGAGCACAGGGCTTAGTGAATGCCAGCATAGCACTGCATAAGCGATGAAATTTCCTCAGCCTCAAGGTGGAGCCTTCTAATGAAAAACCATTAGCCGATAGTTAATGGTAATAAATAAAGGGGCCGCAGCCCCTTTTATAGGTAATCACTCGATTAGTGACCGCGCATTTCGAGAATTTCAACGGCCGGCAATTTTTTACCTTCCAGAAACTCCAAAAAGGCACCGCCCGCTGTCGAAATATAAGACACATCGTCATAGATGCCATATTTCTGAATGGCGGCAATGGTGTCACCACCACCCGCCAGAGTGAAAGCTTTAGTTTTAGCAATCGCCATCGCAATCGCTTTGGTACCCTCACCAAATTGGTCAAATTCAAACACACCTAATGGGCCATTCCACACCACGGTGCCAGCGTTCATAATAATTTCAGCAAGCTGCTCTGCAGATTTCGGACCGATATCAAAAATCATATCATCGGCCTGAATTGCTGTTGCAGCTTTAATCACCGCTGGCTCGTTCGCATCGAAATTTTTACCCGTGACCAAATCCACCGCAATGGGCACAGCCGCACCGCGTGCTGCCATCTTCTCCATTAAGGATTTTGCGGTTGGCAATAAATCATCCTCACATAAAGAATAGCCAATTTCTAATCCAGTGGCCTTTAAGAAGGTATTGGCAATACCGCCACCAACTACTAACTGATCCACTTTTTCCGAGAGGCTTTCAAGCACTGTCAGCTTAGTCGAAACCTTAGAGCCGCCAACAATGGCCACCATAGGACGCGCTGGCTTATCCAAAGCCTTGGTTAAGGCCTCTAACTCCTGCACCAGCAAAATGCCAGCTGAAGCTTGAGGCGCAAATTTGGCTACCCCATAAGTAGAAGCCTCGGCACGATGTGCTGTACCAAAGGCATCCATCACAAACACATCGCAAAGCTTGGCATAGGCTTGCGCAGTTTCATCAACGTTCTTTTTCTCGCCCTTATTAAAGCGGCAATTTTCTAATAAAACCAACTCGCCTTCAGCAACATCAAATCCACCACTCACCCAATCTTTAAGCAAGCGAACTGACTTTCCCAGCTTATTAGCCATTACATCAGCCACTGGCTTAAGTGAGTTTTCTTCAGAGTAAACCCCCTCTTCCGGACGGCCAAGATGTGAAGTCACCATGACTTTAGCACCCGCTTTCAATGCAAATTCAATGGTTGGCATTGAAGCTGTGATGCGCGCATCAGAAGTTACTTTGCCATCTTTAACAGGGACGTTGAGGTCAGCACGAATCAATACGCGCTTACCTTTTAAGTCGAGGTCGGTCATTTTGATGATAGCCATAACGGTTCCTTAGGCGATATGTTCAGCAAGACGCAACATATTGCAGGTATAGCCATACTCATTGTCATACCAAGCAACGACTTTGACAAAAGTCGGATCTAGGGCAATACCTGCTTCTGAATCAAAAATAGCGGCATACGGAGAACCACGAAAATCTGTGGAAACCACTTTTTCATTGGTAAAGCCCAATACACCTTTTAATGGGCCAGACTCTGATGCAGCCTTCATTGCGGCAATCACTTGTTCGTAACTGGCTTCTTTGATGAGTTCGCAAGTTAAATCCACCACAGAAACATCAGAAGTTGGAATGCGGAAAGCCATGCCCGTCAGCTTTTTATTCAACTCAGGAATGACCTTGCCAACCGCTTTAGCAGCGCCTGTTGAGGATGGAATAATGTTCTCTAAAATACCGCGACCACCGCGCCAGTCCTTTTTAGAAGGGCCATCTACCGTCTTTTGGGAAGCGGTGGCAGCATGCACTGTCGTCATCAGGCCACGTTTAATACCAAAACTATCATTCAGCACTTTAGCCACTGGCGCCAAGCCATTAGTTGTGCATGAAGCAGCAGAAACAATCGCCTGCCCTTTGTATTCTTGATGATTAACGCCATACACATACATGGGGGTGTCATCTTTAGCTGGCGCCGATTGCACCACCTTCTTGGCACCTACCGCAATATGTTCTTGGCAACTTTCTTCAGTTAAGAATGCGCCTGTACATTCCAACAAAACATCCACGCCTGCATCGCCCCAATTCAGCAAAGCTGGATCACGCTCTGAGCTTAGTGGAATTTTTTTGCCGTTGACAATGAGGTGGCCGTTTTTGTATTCAACTGTCCCTTTAAACTGGCCATGTACAGAGTCATATTTAGCCATATAAACAAGATAGTCAGGGTCTTGTGTGCCGTTAATCGCAACGATTTCAATATTTTCAAAATCTTGAAATGCTGCACGCAAGGCCATACGACCAATGCGACCAAATCCGTTAATACCCACTCTTACTGTCATCATTCAAACCCTTTTAAATACAAAAAAGGGAGCCACAGAAAATGGCTCCCCTTATCGTTTCCTACATCAAGGAATTAAAGCACTGATTTAACAGTGTTCACTACGTTTTCAACAGTGAAACCGAAGTGCTTCATCAATACACCGCCAGGAGCTGATTCACCGAATGTATCGATACCCACTACAGCACCTTCAAGGCCTACATATTTGCGCCAGAAGTCTGGGTGCGCTGCTTCAACAGCTACACGTTTAACACCTGGAGTTAATACGCTGTCTTTGTAAGCTTGTGGTTGACGATCAAATACGTTGGTTGATGGCATTGAAACCACGCGAACCTTGGTACCAGCTGCATTCAATTCTGCTGCTGCTTTGATTGCCAAATCTAGCTCTGAACCGTTAGAAATGATAATCACGTCAGCTTTACCAGCTGCATCTGAGAATACATAACCACCTTTACGGATCAAATCAAAGTGCGCTGTATCGTGTTTGATACCTGGCACGTTTTGACGGCTCAATACCAAGCTTGATGGACCATCTTTACGCTCAACTGCTGCAACCCATGCAACTGCAGTTTCTGTTGAGTCAGCTGGACGCCATACATCCATACGTGGGATGTAACGCAAACCTGATGTGTTTTCCACTGGTTGGTGGGTTGGACCATCTTCACCTTGACCGATAGAGTCATGGGTCAATACAGCCACTGTACGTTGTTTCATCAACGCTGCCATACGCAACGCGCTCTTAGCGTAGTCTGAGAACATATGGAATGTACCGCCGAATGGCAACAAGCCACCGTGCAATGCCATACCGTTCATGATGGCGTACATACCAAACTCACGAACACCGTAAGAAATGTAGTTACCTGGTTTTTTGCCATCAACGTGCACAAAGCTAGAAGTTGAAGTTAAGTTAGAACCAGTCAAGTCAGCTGAACCGCCCAAGAATTCAGGCAATACTGGTGCCAATGCACCAATCACGTTTTGTGATGCTTTACGTGTTGCAACTGTTTCTGCTTTTTCGTTTGTTGCAGCAATCATTGCATCAGTCACTTGTTTCCAGTTAGCTGGCAAATCACCTGCCATACGACGTTTGAATTCAGCCGCTTCAGCTGGGAAAGCCTTAGCATAAGCTGCAAACTTAGCATCCCAATCAGATTCTAATTTAGCGCCTTTAGCTGTTTGATCCCAACCAGCGTATACGTCTGCAGGAATTTCAAATGGTGGGTAGTTCCAACCAATGTTGGCACGTGTTGCTGCAACTTCGTCTTCACCCAATGCTGAACCGTGGCAGTCATGGCTACCACATTTGTTTGGAGAACCTTTACCGATGATTGTTTTGCAGCAAATCAATGAAGGTTTATCTGTCACTGCTTTTGCTTTTTTGATAGCAGCGTCGATAGCGTCTGAATCGTGACCATCTACTGATTGAACGTGCCAGCCATAAGCTTCAAAGCGCTTAGCGGTGTCGTCTGTGTACCAACCTTCGATGTGACCGTCGATAGAAATACCGTTGTCATCCCAGAAAGCAACCAATTTACCAAGACCCCATGTACCAGCCAAAGCACACGCTTCGTGTGATACGCCTTCCATCATACAGCCGTCACCTAAGAAGCAGTATGTGTAGTGGTCAACGATGTCATGACCTGGCTTGTTGAATTGATTAGCCATCACTTTTTCAGCCATCGCAAAACCAACTGCGTTGGTGATACCTTGACCTAGAGGACCTGTCGTTGTTTCAACGCCTGGTGCATAACCATATTCTGGGTGACCAGCACAACGTGAGTGCAATTGACGGAATGACTTAATGTCATCCATGTTTAGGTCGTAGCCTGTCAAATGCAACAATGAGTAAATCAACATAGAACCGTGGCCGTTAGACAACACGAAGCGATCGCGATCAGCCCAGTTTGGGTTCTTTGGATTGTGACGTAAGTTGTGGTTCCATAATACTTCAGCGATTTCTGCCATGCCCATAGGTGCGCCTGGGTGGCCAGAATTAGCTTTTTGCACTGCATCCATTGATAACGCGCGGATAGCATTTGCTAAATCTTGACGTGTTGCCATTTCTATCTCCCTAAATCAAATCATTAAAGCTTTACTAAATAATGCTAGCTTGAAGCCCAACAAGCTTAAAACTGAAATTCTTACGCGCTCTCAAGCCATTATAAGGATGAGAGGCCAGACTGGAATTATTGCCTAATCAGGCGTTTTGAGCAATACCATTAACCGACAAATGGTTGCTCAAGCTGCCATCACCCGCACTACTCTTTCCACTTAATTGAACAGCCTATGCTAGGAATCTGCTCGTTTGGACCTTGTCCTGTTTTGGCTACCAAGGTCATCGCGTCCAATAAATCTCTTTTTGCATCGAGCTTGGGCGTCAATTCACGGCCCTGACTATCGAATCGACCGCGGTATTGAAGCTCCATCTTATTGTTGAAGCCAAAGAAATCTGGCGTACAAACCGCGCCGTAAGCCTTCGCCACCTCTTGGCTCTCATCATATAGATATGGGAACGAAAACTTAAACTCACGCGCCATTTCGCCCATTTTCTCAAAAGAGTCGTCTGGATAGTTCACTGCATCATTTGATGAGATGGCCACTGCGTGAACGCCCAAGGCTTTGAGCGCTGTTAAATCTTGCACAAGCCGCTCACGTATTGCCTTAACATAAGGACAATGATTACAAATAAACATTACCAAAAGCCCGTTTGGACCTGCTGCCTGAGCCAATGACCATCGACGTCCATCCACTCCTGGCAAATCAAAATCAGGGGCTTTCCAACCAAAATCACATACTGGAGGATTCAAACTTACCATTTTATTTACTCCTTCAATTAAAATGCATGACAGAATTTTAACACTTAGACCTGAATAATATGGCGAATCAACGCTTTTATTGCGACCCAAAAATTTCTGACAAATTAGCCTTAGGCGCACAAGTTAGATTGCCCGAGAGTGCAGCCATTCATGCTATTCGAGCACTTAGACTCGGGGTGGGCGACCAAGCCATTTTATTTAATGGCGATGGACAGGATTACATCAGCGAGCTGATTCATGTCCAAAAAAATGAAGTGATCGCAAAAATTCTCAAAACAAAACTGGTTGAGAATGAGTCACCCATTAAGATTTTGCTTGCACAAGCCATCTCCAGCGGCGACCGTATGGACTTTACACTACAAAAAGCCGTAGAGATGGGGGTCACAGAAATCCAGCCCATTGCCAGCCAACGTAGCGTTGTTAAATTATCTGGCGAGCGCGCAGAAAAACGTCGTGAACATTGGCAAAACGTCGTCAACTCCGCTTGCGAGCAATCAGGACGAGCGTTTGTGCCTCAGGTGGCAAGTCCAATGTCACTCAGTGAGTGGTTAGGCACGAAACCAGAGGCCGAAACAAAAATTACACTCGCGCCGACAGCAAAAATCACACTCAAAGACTTAAACCAGCCAGTGGACACTATTTGCTTGCTGGTCGGCGCCGAAGGCGGCTTAACCGACAATGAGATTGAGCTTGCCGCCAGCCAAGGATTTCAGCCCATCAAACTTGGCAAACGCATCCTTAGAACAGAAACCGCCCCCCTTGCCGCCATCGCCACCATGCAAGCACTATGGGGCGATTTTTGCGTTTAACGCAAAATAATTATCAATAAATTTGCATTAAATACATTTTTTGTGTAAATTTAATGCATAAATCGCAAAAAAGGACATCTTATGTCTGAATATAACCCCATTGGCACAGCCATTAGGAAGCAAAGAAAAAGCCTAGGACTAACCCTGCAGCAACTAGCTGCCAAAATAGGTGGCGATAGCGGCAACCTTTCCAGAATAGAAAGAGGCGAACAGGGCGTCACTGAAGCGATGCTGCATAAAATATCGGCTGCACTTAATTGCACACCCGCATTTTTGTATTCTCAACAAGAATATAGCCAATACACGCAGAAGCCACCGCTTATTGCCTCTGATAAATTTGCGAATTACGCAAATTTATCAAGCTTATCCACACAAGCCTTAAGTAAGCCCCAAGAGTTTGTAAGCTGGTTTCGTTCCGTCGCTCCCTATATTCACGCATTCGGTGGCAGAACTTTTGTCATCGCCTTTGGTGGCGAAGTGGTGGACGACAACCAATTTGTGGCCCTTTCTCACGACCTAAATCTGCTGGCGAGTTTAGAAGTAAGGTTAGTCCTAGTCCATGGGGCTCGGCCACAAATCGAATCTAGACTCAAAAGAGCCAAATTACAAACACAAATGGTTGCTGGCCTGCGGGTAACCGACGATGCAACGATGGAAGTCGCCAAAGAGGCCAACGGTGCGATTCGAGTTGAGATTGAAGCACAACTCTCCATGGGCTTGGTTAACTCACCGATGGCGGGCTCTGACATTAGAGTGGCAAGCGGCAACTTTGTGACCGCAAAACCATTGGGCGTGCGTGAAGGCGTTGATCTGCAACACACAGGTGAAGTACGCAAGGTAGATGCTATCGGGATTCAAAAACGGCTCGATGACGGCGAAATGGTTTTACTTTCGCCGCTGGGATATTCACCCACTGGCGAAGCATTCAACTTAAGCTTGGAAGACGTCGCCGTGAGCGCCGCTATTGCGCTAGATGCCGACAAACTTATCTTCCTAATGGATTCCCCAGGGGTATTCAACGTCAGAGGTGAGTTACTGCGCGAAATGACCTCTCAAAAAGCAAAAAACCTTTTGCAACATGTCAAAAACAGTGATGAAGACACGCCCGCACCGCACGTCAGCGAGGACGTTGCTTATTATTTACCAGCAGCGATTAGAGCCTGTGAGCATGGCGTTGCCAGAACACACCTAATCTGCCGGCATACCGACGGTGCGATTCTACAAGAACTATTCACACACTCTGGTATTGGCACAATGATTACAGAAATGCCGCTTGAATCGATGCGCCAAGCCGATATCGGTGATGTTGGCGCCTTGTTGCAACTCATTGAACCCCTCGAAAATGAAGGCATCTTAGTGAGACGTGGACGTGAGCGGCTTGAGATGGAAATCAATCAGTTTTACGTCATGGAACACGATAATCGCGTCATTGGTTGCGCTGCGCTTTATCCGTTCGAAAAAGAAAAAATGGCGGAATTTGCCTGCTTAGCCATCCATCCATCTTACCGAGGCGGTGGTCGCGGTGACCGTTTGTTTCATTACTGCGAAGAGCGTGCACGCGACTTAGGCTACAAAACTCTATTTTGCTTAACAACGCGCACAGAACATTGGTTTTTGGAGCGTGGCTTTAAAGAAAAATCTGTGTCGGATCTACCAGAAGAAAAGCAAAAAATTTACAACTTACAAAGACGCTCCAAAGTTTTTATAAAACCGCTTTAAGAAATAGGCGGACGAGCGTCGTTTTGTCATTTTTTCAATGTAGAATACGCAAAAAACCTAGTTGAGTTAAAAACATAGCCGAGTTAAAAACAATGAACGAAACCACTTCCACACAAAAAGCCCAAACGCTTGCTGAGGCCCTGCCTTACATCAAACGCTTTTTTGATAAAACCATCGTTATTAAATACGGCGGCAATGCGATGACAGAGCCACAGCTCAAAGAATCTTTTGCCAGCGATGTGGTTCTTCTTAAATTAGTCGGCATGAATCCCGTAGTTGTTCATGGCGGCGGTCCTCAAATCAATGAAATGCTCGATAAACTTGGCAAAAAAGGTGAGTTTATTCAAGGGATGCGTGTCACGGATGAAGAAACCATGGACATCGTGGAAATGGTGCTGGGCGGTCACGTGAATAAAGAAATCGTGAATCTGATTAACCAAAAAGGTGGCAAAGCGGTTGGTTTAACGGGTCAAGACGGCAATTTCATCCATGCAAAAAAATTACTCATGGCAAGCCTCAGCAACCCGGAACAGATGATTGATGTTGGTCAGGTTGGGGATATTACAAAAATTGACCCAAGCATCATCAATTTCTTGGATAGCGGCGACTTTATTCCTGTTATTGCGCCGATTGGCGTAGGCCCTGACGGTGAAACTTACAATATCAATGCGGACGTTGTCGCAGGCAAATTGGCCGAAGTGTTGAGCGCAGAAAAGTTGATTTTATTAACGAACACCCCTGGCGTTTTGGATAAAAAAGGCAATCTACTGACTGGGCTTACGCCAAAACAAATCGACGACCTGGTTGAAGACGGCACGCTTTCAGGGGGTATGTTGCCGAAAATCGGCTCTGCGCTTGATGCAGCAAGAAGCGGCGTGAAGTCTGTGCACATTATTGACGGCCGGGTTGAGCATGCTTTGTTGCTTGAAGTACTGACCGACGAAGGTGTCGGCACGCTAATCAAAGCCAAATAATCAATCAACAAACCATGACGCGCGCTTCTCGTGTATGGGTGTTTGACCTTGATGACACCCTGCACGATGCTTCGTCACACATTTTCCCAGTGATGAATAAAGCCATGACGCAATACATCATGGACACGCTCACCCTAGATGAGCCCAAGGCTTTTAAATTGAGGCAGCATTACTGGCGTATTTATGGCGCCACGCTAAAAGGATTGATGCGTCACCACGGAGTTAATCCACATCATTTTTTATCTTCAACCCACGACTTTATGGATATCGATAACATGGTATCTATACGCAAAAGCTTGAGGCATTGCATCAACAGCCTGCAAGGGCGTAAAGTGATTTTTACCAACGCACCAAGAAATTATGCTGTCCGTGTATTAGCTGTTTTGGGCATAGAAGATTTGTTTGAATTAGTATTTAGCGTAGAGTCCACAAAATTTCACCCCAAGCCATCTATTCGAGGATTCAAACAGCTACTGCGCGCCATCAAAGCAAAAGCCAGCGATTGCGTAATGCTTGAAGATAATTTGACCGCCCTGATGACCGCAAAACGTATTGGAATGAAAACAATCTGGGTCTCACGCGCGCTCAAAAAACCAAGTTTTGTTGATTTAAGAATTAATAACGTGTTAGCACTCACTCATTCTAGAATATAATACCTAGAAGCATTATTCAAAAACTGGAGATTAATATGGCAAGCAAACCAGGTGAACGTAAGCAACAGATTCTTGAAACACTAGCGGCCATGCTAGAAAAGCCCGCTCGTGAAAAAATCACCACTGCATCATTGGCTGAAAAATTAGATGTAAGCGAAGCTGCGCTATATCGACACTTTGCGAGCAAAGCGCAAATGTTTGAAGGCCTCATTGAGTTTATTGAGCAAAGCCTATTTAGCTTGATTAACAAAATCAGCGCAGAGGAAACCGATGGTCTCACCCAAGTGCGCAGAATTGTTACCATCATGCTACTTTTTGCAGAAAAGAACCCTGGCATGGCGCGCGTATTAATTGGTGATGCTTTGGTGAACGAGGATGACCGCTTACAGATACGCATCAATCAAATGTTTGATCGTATTGAATCAACACTGAAGCAATCTTTCCGCATTGCAGAAACACAAACCAAACGTCAATTAGACCCAGAAGCACAAGCTAACTTAATGCTTTGCTTTGTGATTGGTCGTTGGCATCAATTTGCTAAGAGTGGCTTTAAACGTAAGCCGATGGAACTAGTGCAACAACAATTGAACTACCTAAACGGGGTAGAGTAATCAATTAGACAAGGCTAGCTCAATCGCGGCTAGCCTTGCTTCAAAAACTGCCTGCTTAATCTTCTCTGGGTCTGTATGCAATTTAGCAAGTGCGCCCGCATCCACTTTCGCAACAGCTTTCAATAAAGCTCTCAAAACGTCGGCTTCTGGAAAGGCATGCTTTGCATAGCCTGTTCGCCCTCGAATATCGCACTCACAGGCAGATAAAAAATCATTAAAACGTTGAGGTTGCCGAATAGCATCCGTATCAATAAAGAACTGTAAAACCGTCGATGCGCGCATCTCATTAACTTGGTGCAATTTGCCATGAAACTTAGCCACAATTTGCGCCAACTCTTTACAATCATTAGGCACACGTAAGCGCTTGCTTACGTCCTGGAGCAATTTAACGCTAGGTTCTTCATGACCAATATGGCGAGGTAAGATTTCTTTTGGAGTCGTGCCTTTACCTAAATCATGGGTCAGCGCAGCAAAGCGAACAGGCAGCGAGTAAGCTTGCTCCGCTGCGTAATCAATCACCATCATAATGTGCACACCCGTATCAATTTCTGGGTGGTGTTTTTCTGGTTGAGGCACCCCCCAAAGCATGTCCAACTCTGGCATGATTTTCTGCAAAGCACCGCAATCTCGGAGCACATCAAACATACGGCTAGGTTTCGCTTCCATTAGGCCTTTAGCCAGCTCTTGCCAAACACGCTCGGGCACTAGAGCATCCACTTCCCCACTAATCACCATTTCACGCATTAAAGCGAGCGTTTCTGGCGCCACTGAAAAATCAACAAAACGGGCTGCAAAACGGGCTGCACGCAAAATACGAACAGGGTCCTCACTAAATGCTGGGCTAACGTGTCGCAACAGTTTATTTTGCAGATCTCGCACACCGCCATAAGGGTCAATCAACTTACCCGAGACATCTTTTGCAATGGCATTGATAGTCAAATCTCGGCGAGCCAAATCTTGCTCCAAAGTCACATCTGGATCAGCATGTACCTGAAAACCTTTATATCCCTTGGCAGTTTTTCGCTCAGTCCGAGCCAATGCATACTCATCATGCGTTTGTGGATGCAGAAAAACAGGAAAATCTTTGCCCACAGGCTTAAATCCTTCCGCCTCCATCTCTGTTGGTGTGCTGCCCACCACTACAAAATCTCGGTCTTTAATTTCAAGACCAAGCAACTCATCACGCACGGCACCGCCTACGCAAAAAACATTCAAGGATGTCGTGATATTTTTCATTAGTTTTCCAACTCTTCCGCCGCAACCGCTACTCCAGGGTTGCTAGCAGCAATCACGCCTAGACGCTGCTTAATGGTCTGTGTTTTTGTACCAAGACGACTTGAATAAAAACACGCATTTGCCAAGACTTTTTGCACGTATAAACGTGTTTCTAAAATCGGAATCGTTTCCGCATAAATGGCGCCCTCTAATGGCTGTTTAGTCGCCCATTTTTTAGCGCGCCCAGGCCCTGCGTTATAAGCTGCAGTAGCCATCGCCAACTGCCCGCTCATAAGATCCAAGGTGTATCGCAAATAAAAAGTACCTAGGCGAATATTGGTGTCCGTTTGATCTATCATTTGATGTTTATAATCTGTCAGCCCAATTTTTTTCGCAATCCAAGAAGCGGTATTCGGCATCACCTGCATCAATCCTGAAGCCCCGACGCCAGACTTTGCGTAAGTCACAAAACGACTTTCCTGGCGCGTTAGTCCATAAACCCAAGCTTCATCCAAGCCATTTTCTTTGCAAAAATTTTGCACTGTATCTCGGTAAGGCAAAGGGTAGCGCAAAGAAAAATTATGCAAATATTTAGTTTTTTCGGCGGTATTAATTGCCACATCATACCAACCTTGACGTATCGCTAACTCGGATGCGCCTAACATTTGCTTGTCATCAAAATCTTTAATGCCCCAAGCCCATTCAGCGCGACTTTCCCAACGAAAGCCGAGACGATCAAGCTCTAAAGCACGGTGAATGGCGGACTGGCTCTTGACTGCAGTTACTTCAGCCTCAGAAGGTACGTATTGGCTAGCAACCTCGTTGATCACACTACCCAATTCTTCTTCAGCCAAAAGCCCATAATAAGTTCGCTCTTTGGCTAAGGGCACCAAGATGGCATTCGCTTTGGGGATGTCACGCAATTCTTTATAGGCACGACCACGCCAATAACGCCAAGCCTCTTCCTCTTGCTGCGCTTGCGGCATATCGGCAATAGTCGCTTGCACTGCAGCCCAGTTTTTGACCATTAAAGCTGCACGAACCTTCCACGCCAACTGGTCTTTATCCAAATCAATATTTCTAACTTTGCTATATAAATCCAAGGCCGTTTCATCATGGCGACGGGCTGCATGTATAGCAAAACGCCCCCACATATAAGCCTTTTCATCTTCTTCAAAATTGCTCATAGTCTTATGCCAAATAGCCATGGCATCATCATATTGCGTCCGTGCAACTTTATCGATGGCATATAAATTTAAGGCTCGCCCCAAATGCGTTTTATGGGAAACGGTTTTTTTATCTAATGCAGATTTAGGATTTTGATACACCGTATCAATCAGCTTCAATTGCGCTTTATTCAGTGATTCATCTCTCTGAATCACTGTTTTAGCCAAGTTCAATTGACCATCTTGCATAGCCAATCTAAAGCGCGCCCAGATATCATCCTGGCTGAGCAATTTCGACTGCTGCATTAAATCGAACACATTGTTACAGTTAGTCGGCTGCTCGGCGCTTGTCATCCACAGTGCTCGACCTTCAGCCAAAGCGATCAAATCGCCTGTTTTGGCCCGCCCTTCAATGGCATAACAAGTAATTGCTGCATCTTCACGTTTGTAACGCGGCAGCTCTTCGAAAAACGCTGGCCAATCTTGGCGCTTTGCCAATATTTTTAGCCATTCAGAACGCACCTTGTCGACAAATGGATAGTCGGCATTTGAGGTAAGAAAAGCTTGGGTTGTCGCTTTCTCGCTGGTGGTTAATTTGAGTAGCATCAACCAGTAGTCAGCGTAATTTGCGAGGGGGTGATTTTGTGAATGAAGCAAGTTAGCATCGGCAGCCAACTGTGTATCGTTTCTTGATTGATAAGCCGCTTGAGCATGCAAGAAAGTCTCATCGCCTGTTAATGCCCAGGCTGAACTTGAGGTAAATAAAAAACTAAGCAGTGAAATACCAAAGCGCTTCATGAAGATCCTTGAGGCATCGGCCTTGGAGTGTGACGGTACGCTATACCAGAATAATGCGTGCAATCGCCATCACGACAGCACCCGCAAGCAAGAGTAAAAAAGCATATTTTACAATTTGCCCAATAAGTCCGAGGTAGCGTTTATCCCCTTTTAGCAGATAAGCTCCCAGACAAATGGCTACAGAAAAAATCACCAAAATCAGCAAAATTCGAGCGATTAACATAGTCTCTTCTCGCTAAATATATTGCAGCGCTGGCGCCGAAGTTACAAAAGACTGAAAACCACTCGGGGCCTCTTCAGCTTTATCAAAAGTTGCATACTCCCAGGCTTCGGCATCGGCCATTAAGGTGCGTAGCAATTGATTATTTAAGGCATGGCCCGATTTGTAGGCAGTGAAAGCACAAAGCAGTGGGTGACCAAGCACATATAAATCGCCAATCGCATCCAGCGTTTTATGTTTGACGAATTCATCGTCATAACGCAAGCCATCATGATTCAAAATACGATATTCATCTAATACGATGGCGTTATCTAAACTACCACCTCGGGCCAACCCCATAGAGCGTAAAGCCTCTACTTCGTGCATAAAACCAAAGGTACGCGCCCGGCTAACTTCTTTAATATAAGAGTTATCGGCAAAATCAATTTTGACGTTATTGCCTGTTTGTTCAAAAACAGGATGTGCAAAATCAATGGTGAAATCTATTTTGAATCCGAAATAAGGATCAAAGCGCACCCATTTATCGCCATCGTGCACTTCCACTGTTTTTTTGATGCGAATAAATTTTTTGGGGGCAGCTTGCTCAACAATGCCAGCTTGTTGCAGCAAAAATACAAACGGCCCTGAACTACCATCCATAATCGGCACTTCAGAAGCCGTTAATTCAACAATAACGTTGTCAATTCCCAGCCCAGCAAGGGCGGACATTAAATGCTCTACGGTCGCGACGCGCACTCCATCGTGCTCCAAGGCTGAACACATGCGAGTGTCACATACATATTGAGGTTGCACTTTGATTTCCGCAGAGTCGGGCAGATCGACACGGCGAAAAACAATACCAGTATCAGGCGATGCTGGGAGTAAGGTCATCTTGACCTTATCGCCAGTATGCAAGCCCACACCAGTGGCACTAATTGATTTTTTAAGAGTCCGCTGTTTAAGCATTTTTCTTCTAAAAATTCATCTCAATATCGACAACTAATCCTGCTAAAAGCATAGCATAAATGCCACATCCACTCCTAATCAAGGACTAGGCTAGGAACCTCTCAGCTATTAGTCTGCTTGTTTACGCAAAAATGCAGGAATGTCGTATTCCTCAATCCCATCTTTCTTCATGGCGTCCACTTGCGCACGACGACCTAAATTAGGCGTAAATACGGCAGGTGCATCTTCAGTAGCGAAAGTTTCACCGCCATAAATAGGCTGATTAGTTGTACCATCAAGTACTACTGGGGTCACCACACGCATTTCTGGTTTTTGCTGAACACGACCACCAATACCATTCAGACCTGTTGCTACCATCGTTACGCGTAAGCCTTCACCAATACTTTCATCGAACACATTACCAACAATCACTGTCGCATCTTCGGCTGTGAATGAACGAATGGTTCTCATCACGTCGTTGTACTCTTTCATTTTGAAAGAATGGTTAGCCGTGATGTTCACCAACACACCGCGGGCATTTGCCAAGTTCACGTTTTCCAACAATGGACTTGCAACGGCTTGCTCTGCAGCCAACACTGCACGGTCTGGACCAGTAGCTAATGCTGAGCCCATCATCGCCATCCCCATTTCAGACATCACTGTGCGCACGTCAGCAAAGTCAACGTTCACCAAACCTGGGCAGTTAATAATTTCGGCAATGCCTGATACTGCGTTATGCAAGACATCATTAGCGGCTTTAAACGCATCCAAGAAAGTAACGTCGTCGCCCAATACTTCCATCAATTTGTCATTAGGAATAATGATCAGAGAGTCAACGTGTTTAGAAAGTTCTTCCAAACCATCTGTAGCCACTTTGCTACGCTTGCCTTCAAACGCGAATGGCTTAGTCACCACAGCCACCGTCAAAATGCCCATTTCTTTTGCCACTTCAGCAATGATAGGCGCTGCGCCAGTGCCTGTGCCACCACCCATACCAGCAGTGATAAACAACATATCTGCACCATCAATCATTTCTGCGATTTGATCACGGTCTTCTAAGGCTGCTTCACGGCCGATTTCTGGTTTTGCACCAGCACCAAGACCCTTGGTGATGTCCAAACCAATTTGCAACACATGTTTAGCATTGCTCTTTTTGAGCGCTTGCATATCAGTATTGGCGCAAATAAATTCCACGCCACCGACATTTTTCTCAATCATGTGCTCAACAGCGTTACCGCCGCAACCACCAACACCGATCACCTTAATAACGGCTTCTTGGCTTTCTTTATCCATAATTTCAAACATTGTATTTCTCCTTGTTAATGCTACTTCTGCCTAAAAACGAACAACTAAACAACTGCCTTACTACTAAAAATTACCTTGGAACCAACTCTTCATGCGCTCAAAAATTCGGCTGAAAGAGCCCGCATCAATATTGTTTTGAATATGCTGCACAACTTGTTTTTTACCAATCAACAACAAGCCAACGCCAGTGGCGTAACGCGGATTGCTTACCACTTCTGACAAGCCTCCCACATAGCGCGGCAAACCCAGTCTCACTGGCATATGGAAGATCTCTTCACCCAACTCCACCATGCCTTTCATCATCGCTGAACCGCCTGTAATCACGATACCTGAAGCAATCATTTCTTCTAACCCACTGCGGCGTAATTCCGCCAACACAAATTCATATAGCTCTACGACGCGTGGCTCAATGACTTCAGCCAAAGTTTGTACTGAAAGTTGACGCGCTTCACGGCCATCCGTGCCTTGCACCTCAACGACTTCACGTGGATCGGCTAATTGACGTAATGCACAGCCATGATTGATTTTGATATCTTCTGCAGACTGTGTTGGGGTTCTTAATGCAACCGCGACGTCATTGGTAATCTGGTCACCCGCAATTGGAATCACCGCGGTATGACGAATCGAACCTTGTTTGAAGACGGCAATATCTGTCGTTCCTCCTCCAATATCAACCAAGCACACGCCCAATTCTTTTTCGTCTTCGGTTAATACCGCTTCACTTGAAGCAAGTGGCTGTAAAATCAAATCGGTCACTTCCAATCCACAGCGCTTAATACTTTTCACAATGTTTTGGGCAGCAGCCACAGCACCCGTCACGATATGCACTTTCACCTCTAGCTTCATGCCGCTCATGCCAAGTGGTTCGCGCACATCTTCTTGACCGTCAATAATGTATTCCTGCGTCAGGATATGGAGAATTTGCTGATCTGAAGGCAGGGCAATCGCTTGCGCCGTCTCAATCACACGAGAAACGTCGGCTTGCGTCACTTCTGCATCTTTAATCTTGACCATGCCGCGAGCATTTATGCTCTGCACATGGCTACCAGCAATGCCTGTGAACACATCTTTAATGGTGCAATCTGCCATCAACTCAGCTTCTTCAATCGCGCGCTGGATAGCATTCACGGTCGAATCAATATTAATCACCACGCCTTTTTTCAAGCCGCGTGAAACGTGCTGCCCAAGGCCAATCACATTCATGCTGCCATCTGGGGTTAGCTCAGCGACAATCGCCACCACCTTTGATGTGCCAATATCTAAGCCAATAATGAGATTTTTCTCTTCTTTAGCTCTACTCATCATTTATCTCCACTTCCTCTAAACTGCTGCAATTAAAATTAACTGATTAAGCCTTTGCCTTTTTAGCTGGCGCTGACTTGTCTTTATTCACTTTTACCTTATCTTTGGTGGCCTTGTTCGCATCCACTGCCGGCTTTGCCACTTTGGGCGCCCATGCCGCCACCGCCGCCGCATTACGTATCGCAAAGCCATTGGGATAACGCAAATCCACGTAAGTCAAACTTCCTTTGGCACTCGCCAAGGTTTTGGCGTACACGCCAACAAAACGATTTAGACGCATTTCCATGTCTTCACGACCCAGCGCAATCACTAATCCAGTGTTGGTGCTTAGCTGCCAAGAACGCCTTGGGGTCAATGTCATTTCCTTGACCTTAAGCGTCATCGGTTTAATCAATTCATTAAAACTAGCGTAATGCTCAGCAATCTCTTTCACGCCATCACCAGGGCCATAAAATACGGGCAAGTCAGCATCCGATGCAGCATGAAAAAGTTCACCATGTGTATTCACCAAGGCAATATTTCCCCAGCGCGCCAACTCCTCATGTTCTTCAATCACTACTTCTAAACGATTAGGCCAGCGCCTTCTTACACTCACATTGCGAGCCCAGGGCAATTTCTGAAACGCCTCGCGCGTTTTCACCAAATTCACTGTGAAGAAATTACCTTGCAAATAATGACTCGCAATCAATTTCACTTGCTCACGCGTCACATGCTTGAGTTCACCTTCCACACGAATTTCACGCAAAGGAAAAATCGGCAAATGCACCACTGTAAATAAGGCGGCGTACATGAAGAGGATAAAGGCCACTGCATATAAGGCATTGGCTACCCAGTTCAAAATTTGCGGTTTATCCCACACGTATTTTTGCTCCGTGTTGTTCAATCGCAAAGGTCAGAATACGTTTCACTAATTCCCCAAAAGCAATCCCTGCTGCCTTTGCTGCCATCGGCACCAAGCTATGGTCTGTCATGCCTGGACTAGTATTCACTTCCAAGAAATAATGCTGGCCTGCTTCATCCATCAAAAAGTCGACACGCCCCCAGCCTGTGCC
>JBDLQN010000005.1:0-33522 GCA_039800585.1 Pseudomonadota bacterium | reverse complement strand
CAGCTGAAGACGCAAAGCTTGCTGATTGACCATCACCGCCTCTGCTGGCGCATTGTAAGCACGGTATGGCTTGCCATCAAAAGCGGACGCATCAAATGACTGCGCAGGGAGTAAAGTGCTATCGATATTCAGCTCACAACAAACTTCTTCTAACTGATATTTTTGCTTGAGCTCACTAGCGACTTCAAGTAAAGCCGCATCGTTAAGACTTGGGTCGCCCGCGCCTTTTACCCACAAACCACCGGTTAACTTACCTTGATTGGGAATGGCGCGAGCTAAAAATTGTGTTTTCCAGCGATATGTAGGACCCAACAAATCCAATGCCGCATAGCTCGTTAACAATTTCATCACCGATGCTGGATTACGCGGCGCATCAGCATTCAGCGCAAGCGCCGATTGAGGCGCATCTACTCTTTTAACATAAATACTGACGCTATCTAAGGGCACATTTTCAGCATCCAATGCCTGTTTGATGCTCACTGGAAGCGGACTCACAGTCCCATTTGCCAAGCCAGTTAAGCTAAAAACAAGACTGAAAATAAAACCAAGGATTACGCGCATATTGCCAGCACTTCTTTTGTGGTTTGCAACATAAAATCGATCTCATCAGACTTGATGACGTAAGGCGGCATAAAGTAAACCGTGTTAGCTATCGGTCTTAACAAAAGACCTCGCGAGATAGCTTCGCAATAAAAATCACGTTGGAATGCTGAGTTTTTGGTGTTGACATCAAATGCCCAAATCATGCCTTGATTGCGTAAATGCGCAATCGGCATGCCTTGCCAAGTCGCCAATTGCTGATTGAAATACTGCGCAGTCTGGCGATTACTCGCTAGCACTTTATCCTGCTCAAAAATATCCAAGGTAGCTAATGCAGCACTGCAAGCTAAAGCATTCCCAGTATAGCTGTGCGAATGTAAGAAAGCCCGAGCCACGGAATCATCATAAAAAGCCTGATAAATTTCATCGGTTGTCAGCGTCACTGAAAGAGGCAAATACCCGGCGGTAATGCCTTTTGATAAACACATAAAATCAGGCTTGATATTGGCTTGTTCACAAGCAAACAAAGTACCTGTTCGCCCAAATCCCACGGCAATTTCATCCGCAATCAGATGAATGTTGTATTGATTGCAAATGTCTCGAGCACGACTTAAATAAACAGGGTGGTACATCGCCATCCCCGCAGCGCATTGCACAAGCGGCTCTACGATAAAAGCAGCGATTTGGCCATGATGTTGCGACACGTAATCTTCAAGTTGTTGCGCAGCGCGCAAGGCCGCAGACTGGGCATCCGCACCCTGCTCTGCCAGCCGAGCATCAGGGGTTGGCATTTGCACACTAGATTTTAATAAAGGCGCATAAGTGTCTTTAAAAATTGCCACGTCGGTGACCGAAAGCGCACCTATCGTTTCGCCGTGATAACTGTTTTGCAGACTCAGGAATTGAGTTTTTTCTGGTTTGCCAATATTGCGCCAATAATGAAAACTCATCTTGAGTGCAATCTCTGTGGCAGACGCGCCATCAGAAGCATAAAAGCAGTGGCCCAGCCCTGTGAGCTTATTCAGTCTTTCTGAAAGTTCGACCACAGGGCGATGTGTGAAACCTGCCAACATGACATGCTCTAACTGATCCAGCTGCTTGCTGATGGCCAACTTAATTCTAGGCTCATTGTGGCCAAACAAATTCACCCACCAAGAGCTCACGCCATCCAAATAGCGCTTGCCGTCAAAATCGGTCAGCCAAACACCCTGCCCACTTTCAATCGGCAACAAGGGCATATCTTCATGCTGTTTCATCTGCGTGCAAGGGTGCCAAACCGCTTGTAGGCTTCGCGCTAGCAGAGTCTGATTTTTACTAGATGTGCTCAAAATATTTAGTGTAATACTTGGGTCGTGTTAGAGGATGGCGCAACAAAATGACTCGACGGTGCATTCAAATCCCAAGCCGCTTCTTTAGATGCCATTTGCAACATATTGGTAAACGCAACTTTCAACTCTAAACTTAAAGCCACATTCGCGACCTGACCGTTCCGAGCGCTAAACTCGAGCACAAACTGGGTAGGATTATCCGTGACAACACGACTTGAAATAGGGAGCATAGGGTCTGGCAGGCGCGGCGTGCGATTAGGGCGATATTCAGTTTTAAAATCTACATCTGGCTTTGCCGCCTCTAGCGACGGTTGTAAAGACTCTACATTAAGCGCGCTGGTTTTTAGTGCAGCAATGATTTTAGGCGTCGCTGCTTCTAACCCGCCTTGCGCATTGATAGTAAATACCTGCACCGGCTCATCCAACAAGGCCTCCTGGCTGGTCTTCAGCCAACTCCAAATGGACTTAGTCACGCGTCTGGTTAGCCAAATTACTAACTCTGTATTGTCTGAAAGGCCCACTCGAAATAACAAACGATCCTGATCAGCATCAAACCCAAGGTTTAATTGATCGATCACCGCAGGCTGCTCACCTGAAATATTGACTGCATCAGTCATTAAGCTAATCTCCACCAATTTACTGGCTTATTTAAGCCCTATTATCGCCGATTAGCGCGCTTTTCTGGGTAGATTTTTAAAATCCCTCTTGAAATTTCACCCACCCACCTCAATATCTAGCACTCGAAGGGCATGAGTGCTAAAAAAGTGCTAAAATGCGCCCCTAAAATTTTATTGTCTTAATCTATTTATTTAAGGAGTCATTGATGAAAATTCGTCCTTTACACGATCGCGTGATTGTTAAGCGCTTAGAAGAAGTTCGTACAACCGCATCTGGCATTGTGATCCCAGACACAGCGACTGAAAAACCAGATCAAGGTGAAGTGATTGCCGTTGGTCCAGGCAAAAAAGACGAAAACGGCAAAGTGATTGCTTTAGACGTTAAAGTTGGCGACAAAGTATTGTTCGGCAAATACGCTGGCCAAGCTGTCAAAGTAGACGGCCAAGAATTATTAGTCATGCGCGAAGAAGATTTGATGGGCGTTGTTGAAGCCTAATCCACTTTTCGCATTTCAAAAATATCGAATATTTAATTAAGCATTTAGGAGATTTAGATGGCTGCTAAAGACGTAAGATTTGGCGATGACGTTCGCCAAAAAATGGTAAATGGTGTCAATGTATTGGCAAACGCAGTACGCGTTACTTTGGGCCCTAAAGGCCGTAACGTAGTATTGGAGCGCTCATATGGCGCGCCAACGATCACTAAAGACGGTGTGTCTGTTGCCAAAGAAATCGAATTAAAAGACAAATTCGAAAACATGGGCGCGCAAATGGTGAAAGAAGTAGCGAGCAAAACCAATGACGTGGCTGGTGACGGCACGACAACAGCAACGGTATTGGCACAAGCCATCATCCGCGAAGGTATGAAATCTGTTGCTGCTGGCATGAACCCAATGGACTTGAAACGCGGTATCGACAAAGCCGTTGAAGCTGCGATTGCTGATTTGAAATCACAATCTAAACCATGCACAACCAGCAAAGAAATCGCGCAAGTTGGTTCTATTTCAGCTAACTCAGATGCGTCTGTTGGCCAAATTATTGCGGATGCAATGGACAAAGTAGGCAAAGAAGGCGTGATTACTGTTGAAGACGGTTCAGGCCTGCAAAACGAACTAGATGTTGTTGAAGGCATGCAATTCGACCGTGGCTACCTATCACCATACTTCATCAACAACCAAGAGCGTCAAATCGCGTTGCTAGACAACCCATTTGTGCTTTTATACGACAAGAAAATCTCAAACATCCGTGATTTGCTTCCAGCGCTTGAGCAAGTGGCTAAAGCCGGTCGTCCATTGTTGATTATTGCTGAAGATATCGACGGCGAAGCCTTGGCAACATTGGTCGTGAACAACATCCGCGGCATCTTAAAAACTTGTGCTGTTAAAGCCCCTGGTTTCGGTGACCGTCGTAAAGCCATGTTAGAAGATATTGCTATCTTGACTGGCGGCACAGTGATTGCTGAAGAGCTAGGCTTAAAACTTGAGAACATCACGATTGAAGATCTAGGCCAAGCAAAACGCATCGAAGTGGGTAAAGAAAATACCATCATCATCGACGGCGCTGGCGTTGAAAACAATATCAAAGCCCGTATCGATCAAATCAAGAAACAAGTTGAAGAGTCAACCAGCGATTACGACCGCGAAAAATTGCAAGAACGCGTAGCTAAATTGGCTGGCGGCGTAGCTGTGATTAAAGTAGGTGCGACGACTGAAATCGAAATGAAAGAGAAAAAAGCACGTGTTGAAGATGCATTACACGCAACGCGCGCAGCGGTTGAAGAAGGTATCGTCGCTGGTGGTGGTGTGGCTTTGATTCGTGCACGCGCTGCAATCGCTAAAGTAAAAGGCGACAACCACGACCAAGACGCTGGCGTGAAAATCGTATTGCGTGCGGTTGAAGAGCCACTCCGTCAAATCGTTCAAAATGCTGGTTGCGAGCCATCAGTGGTTGTCAACAACGTTGAAGGCGGCAAAGGCAATTACGGCTACAACGCTGCTAACGAAACTTACGGCGACATGGTAGAAATGGGCGTATTGGACCCAACCAAAGTCACCCGTTCAGCATTGCAACACGCTGCTTCAGTCGCTGGCTTGATGCTAACAACTGACTGCATGATTGCAGAGCTACCAAAAGAAGATGCTCCAGCAATGCCTGATATGGGCGGCATGGGTGGCATGGGTGGAATGATGTAATTCAGTATTACTGAAACCGTTAACAATAAAAAACCCGCTTCGGCGGGTTTTTTATTAGCTGAACCTGAAAGAAAAAGCTAATTACACTTAAAGCTCGCAGGGGGCTTCCCCAATTTAACAACCACAAGGGTTGTGTCCGCAAAAACATACTTGCTAAAGCAAATTGTTTTGCGCCAAAAAAATGCCCCAGCCAAAGGGGAATGACTGGGGCAAACTAGCCTTATTTGAAGGCTCCACGTTCAGGGAGGAAAACGTGGGATAGCTGCTTAATCTATTCGCAAATGATTAACACAACCATCATGCAAGCTCAGAGTAAAAATGTTTGCTTAAAGTTCCTGTCTATTTAGCCGTTTTGAATGTTTTTTATTTTCGAAGCTAGCCCGACCTGCGATAATCTCGTCATGACAACCTCAAATTCACAACAAGACTCAATGCTTGGCGGTCTAAACGATAAACAATTAGAAGCGGTTACGCTTCCGGCACAATCTGCATTGATTCTGGCGGGTGCAGGCAGTGGTAAGACCCGTGTGCTCACCACACGTATCGCCTGGCTAATTCAAACAGGCCAAGTGTCCCCCACTGGGCTATTAGCGGTTACCTTTACGAATAAAGCTGCCAAAGAGATGTTGACGCGCCTCACCTCGATGTTGCCAATTAACACGAGAGGCATGTGGGTGGGGACATTTCATGGTTTGTGTAATCGTTTGTTACGTGCACATTATCGTGAGGCTGGCTTGCCACAGACTTTCCAGATTTTAGATACCAGCGACCAACTTTCTGCGATTAAACGCGTGATGAAAGTCATGAATGTGGACGATGAAAAATTTCCACCCAAACAAGTCATGGGCTATATCAATAGCTGTAAAGAGGAAGGTCTGCGCGCCCACACAGTAGAAGCCTACGACCCTCATTCGCAGCGTATGCGCGAGATTTTTGATGAATACGACAAGCAATGTCAGCGTGAAGGCGTTGTCGATTTTGCTGAGCTTTTGCTACGCTGTTACGAACTATTAGGTCGCGATGCGAATATTCGTGAGCATTACCAAAGCCGATTCCGCTATATCTTGGTGGACGAGTTTCAGGACACCAATCGTTTGCAATATCAATGGCTAAAGTTATTAGCGGGTCATGAGAATTGCGTATTCGCCGTGGGCGATGACGACCAATCTATTTATGCTTTCCGTGGCGCGCGCGTCGGCAATATGCGTGATTTCGAAAAAGAGTTTTCTATTCAAAATGTCGTCAAACTCGAGCAAAACTATCGCTCACATAGCAACATCTTGGATGCGGCTAACGCCATCATCAGCAATAACAATAATCGTCTAGGCAAGAACTTGTGGACCGCTGCTGGCCAAGGTGAGCCTGTGCGCTTATACGAAGCCTATAACGATATTGATGAAGCTAACTTTATTGCGGATGAAGTCAAAATGCTGCATGGCGAAGGCTGGGCATTAAGTGATATCGCCTTGCTTTACCGCTCAAATGCACAATCGCGAGTGATTGAACACGCTTTATTCTCAAACAGTATTCCATATCGCGTTTATGGCGGCTTGCGCTTCTTTGAACGAGCCGAGATTAAACACGCCATGGCGTATTTGCGTTTGGTCAGCAATCCTGAAGACGATGTGGCGATGTTACGTGTCATTAACTTTCCGACACGTGGCATTGGTGCGCGCAGTCTTGAACAACTACAAGAGTCCGCGCGTGCGCAAAATTGCAGCCTGTGGCAAGCGGCCATTAACAAGGTTGGCAACGGCAAACCTGGCAAAGGACTGGACGGCTTTGTCGCGCTGATTAAACAAATGCAAGATGATGCAAAAGGCTTAACGCTGTCAGAAATGACGGAGCTGGCCACCACGATGTCGGGACTTAAAGGTTTTTACCAGCTAGAAAAAGAAGGTGAAGACCGCATTGCCAACTTGGACGAGTTAATCAACGCAGCCGTTACTTTTATCAATAACAATCACGATGCTTTAGAAGATGGCAGCGATGGTTTGCTCGAGTTTCTCACTCACGCCAGTTTAGAGGCTGGTGAACATCAAGCCGATGTTGGGGCGGACGCCTTACAATTGATGACCGTGCACGCAGCGAAAGGCTTAGAGTTTCAAGCAGTTTTTATTAGCGGCCTAGAAGAGGGTTTATTTCCACACGAAAATAGCACGTTTGAATCCAACGGTCTGGAAGAAGAGCGTCGCTTAATGTATGTCGCCGTGACCCGTGCTCGTAAGCGACTTTATCTTAGCCATGCCCAAAGCCGCATGCTACATGGACAGATTCGCTACGGCATTCCATCACGCTTTTTAGATGAAATTCCAGATGCTTTATTGAAGCGATTAAACAGTCGCCAAGTGCAGAAACCGAACATGTCAAATTCAAGCATGTCGAATTATGGCTATGCTCAATATCAAGCAGCACCCTCCAATAGCAGCGAGCAAAAATCGGCCATGCCTTGGAAAATCGGCCAAGCTGTTGCCCATGCAAAATTCGGGCAAGGGGTCGTGGTCAGTTACGAAGGCAATGCCAACGATATGCGGGTGCAAATCAATTTTGGACGTGAAGGGATGAAGTGGCTAGCGATGGAATATGCCAAATTAGAGAAGGTCTAGATTGAAAATCCAAATCAATAAAAAAGGGGAAATACAATTTCCCCTTTTTAGCTTCCAACACCCCAACAATTAGGTCGTAAAGTCTTCGCCTTTTTTGTAGTACATATCCAAGAAGCTGTAATACTGAATAGAAAACAACATGGCTGTGGCGACAAGAGATGCAAACACCAGCACAGCTGCACCCAACACCTCCGCCAAACCTTTAGAAGCAAGGGCAATAAAACCTATCGTCAAACCAAGGACCAGCATACCCAATACCACCACCACGGTTAATGTCAGCCAAGCAGTGATTAATGAGACGATATTTTTTAATGACGCCCAGATACTATGGCCGATGGATTTAAACACTGAATATTGGTGATAAGACACTAACAAAGGTGAGTACCAGCTTGAAAGCAATAGCGGGATTTGCAAAACAAGCAATTTAAACATTAGCACCCAGAATACTACTGGCATCGCTTCAGTTTCCACGCGATCTGCATTCCAATCTTTGAGCGCTTCTAAATCGCCTTCGGTCAATCCAATCATCACTAAACGATAAACAAAAAAGACCGCGCCCAAAAACATCAATTGCTTAATATGCGGTTTGATGCGGTTAAACACCTCGCCCATTGGGGTAGCGCGACCCGTATCGGTCTCACGACAAACGCCAATAATAAAAGAAGTGAAGATTGGCCAGCTGAACGAAAAAGCCAACCCCAAAAATCCAACAATAAACAGGATGAAAATCGAGCCGTTTGATTGAATCAGCGTGTTATTGATTTCCAACAATAAAATAGGAAGAAATTGAAAAAATACAATATACAACGAGGATAACGCTAACCACTTTGCCGGATGGTGCATAAACAAATCTACACTTTGTTTCACCCAGCCATATCCGTGTTCAATTTTTGATTTCATTGTCATTATTTTTTCCAATCTAAAAACATCAAACCCACATCTCGGCAATTTCAGCCTGATGCTGGATGCCCCATTTTAATATCTTTTGAAAGTGTTGCGGGTCTTTTGCGTGGGTCAATTCACCTGCATGAGGAAAGTGCTTATCCTTCAAACGTGATAACCAGAAACGTAATGCAGCAATCGGCAGCATATCTGTCCAAACCGTTTTTTCTTCAGCTGTTAAAGCTCTAACAGCATGGTAGGCTTTGAGCATTGCCATCACGCGCGGCTTATCTAATGAGCCGTCCGCATTCACACACCAATCATTAACCGCAATCGCCAAGTCATACAAAAAAGCACCACGACAAGCATAATAAAAATCGATTAAGCCACCAATTTTTTCGCCATCGAATAAGACGTTGTCACGGAACAAGTCGGCATGAATAACACCCTGTGGTAGGGCATCTAAATTCAAACTCGCTTGTCGCTGCATCACTTGACTCAACATACTCTGATCGTCTGCACTCAAGAGAGCAAAAACTTTATCAGCCGTTGCTTGGCGCCAAACACTATCGCGAGTATCGTGGCTTTTACCAGAAAAACTTTCACCTGCAATATGCATATCGGCGAGTACTCGCCCCACTTCCGCGCAATGTATCTCATTCGGCGTTTCAATATCACGACCCGCCAAACAACTCACTAAAGCAGCTGGCTTGCCATTAAGTTCATCTAATTGAACACCATCATTTCTTTTGACGGGATGCGGGCATGGAACACCGCGCTCAGCCAAATGCGTCATCAAGTCCAGAAAGTAAGGGAGCTCTTCAGCAGCGTGCTCTTCAAATAGCGTTAACACATAGCGGCCACTCGTCGTGGTCACAAAATAATTGGTATTGGTAATGCCAGAGGCGATGCCTTTTAACTCTAATAGAGTGCCCAAAGGATAAGCCTTGAGCCACTCAGTTAATTCATCGGCAGAGACAGTAGTAAAAACAGACATAGAACTTCAAAAATTAGATGCCTAAAAAGGCATCAGCATAAACCTTTTAGAATCGGAAAATCACCCATTTAGGAATCGCAATGGGTGCGGCAGGACCATCAAATTTTGACCAGCCACCCTCTTGGTCTTCTTTAAGCAGATAATAGGGGACACCATGCGCAGGCGTGATTTTTTGCATATAAAGCTCACCATGAATACGGTACTCTTCAACCGTATTTTCACCCTTTTTCACCACAGTCACTTCTGGCTCATCGGCAGGGTTGCCCTCTAATGCTGGCGGAGGTGGTAAAGCTTCTGGCAATGGCTCTAAATTATCTGGCACTGTTTTTTTATCTGCCGCTTGCGCAGGCAAATAAGCTGACGAAATTGCCAGAAAAGAAAGCAAAACTAAATGAATAAAACGCATAATTTTCCTGTGGCTTACTGATAAGGTAGCAAGAATGGAGCCATTCTAACAGCTCGGCCTAATAAAATCACAAATAAATGCCTACAAATAAAGCTGTTTCTTGAGATCCGTCGCGGATAGTTCAAAACCTCTAGTTTCGTAATATTTGAAGATGGCAGCGACGACTTCTGCGGGCTCATCCGTCAATTGAATCAAGTCCATATCATCTGGGCTAATCAAGCCTTCAGAAATCAAAGTCTCGCGGAACCACGTTATCATTCCGCTCCAAAATTGAGTGCCTACTAATATGATAGGAATTTTGCGCGACTTACCTGTTTGCACCAAGGTCAGCACTTCCATTAACTCGTCCAAAGTACCAAAACCACCAGGCAATACCACATAAGCGGAGGCATATTTCACAAACATTACTTTGCGCATAAAGAAATGTTTAAAATCGATACTAACTTCTTGATAAGGATTGCTGGCTTGCTCAAAAGGCAAACAGATATTGAGGCCTACACTTGGCGATAACCCTGGATAAGCGCCTTTATTCACAGCCTCCATGATGCCAGGGCCACCGCCAGAAATAACACTAAAACCAGCATCTGAAACCAAGCGGGCAATTTTCTCAGCCATCTGATAACAAGGGTGGTCTGGCTTGGTTCTGGCGCTACCAAAAATAGAAACAGCAGGGGTAATTTCTTTTAGACTCTCCGTCGCGCCGACGAATTCTGCCATAATCTCGAATGCATGCCATGACTCATGAGCCGTGTGTGTGTTTCCTTGAAAATCAGGATCTGTGATTTTGGGGATTTTTTTTGCAACCGACATAAGTTAAGCGTCCAGAAAATATGAAAACGTTGTTATTAGTGGATGGTTCATCCTACCTCTATCGCGCCTTTCACGCCATGCCTGATTTGCGTAATCGGCAGAACGAACCCACAGGTGCGATTCAAGGTGTGCTCAATATGCTACGCCGCTTGCATAAAGAATACCCTGCCGATTATAGCGCGTGTATTTTTGATGCAAAAGGTAAAACCTTCCGCGACGATATTTATCCTGAATACAAAGCCAATCGCGCCTCCATGCCCGACGATTTGCGTGCACAAGTTGCACCTTTGCACGAAGCCATCCAAGCCATGGGCTGGCCACTGATTGTGGAAGAAGGCGTTGAGGCTGACGACGTGATTGGCGCACTTGCAAAACAGGCAGAACGTGAAGGCATACGCGTCATTATTTCAACGGGGGACAAAGATATTGCACAGCTCGTTAATGAGCATGTCACCATCGTCAACACCATGAGCAATGAGGTGCTTGATATCGCAGGCGTCACCAATAAATTTGGACTGCCTCCGGAACGCATTATTGATTATCTCACCTTGATTGGCGACACTTCTGACAACGTGCCAGGCGTTGAAAAAGTTGGCCCGAAAACCGCCGTAAAATGGCTGACGCAATACGGCACTTTAGATAACATCGTTGCCCATGCCGATGAAATTACTGGCGTGGTGGGTGAAAACTTACGCAAAGCTTTACCCTGGATTCCTACTGCGCGCGAGTTAATTACAATACGCTGCGATGTGGGCATTCAAGAGAACTTAAGTGACCTTGCACCGAAGCCTATCGACAAACAAAAATTAGCAGAATTATTTGAGCGTTTTGATTTTAAATCTTGGCGTCGCGAACTCGACAATATGCCAGGTGAGCCCATCAAAGGCGAAGCAATCAAAACAGAAGTTTCTCCCACATCTAATCATGGTGATTTATTTACTGCACATTTCCCCTCGGAAATTGCAGAGGCGGAAGTTGATTACACCGCGAATACTGCCCGCCAGTACACCACCATTTTGAATGAAACAGAGTTAGATGATTGGCTCACAAAAATCAGTCAGGCGACACTAGTTTGCTTTGATACCGAAACCACTTCGCTTGACCCAATGTTAGCAAAAATTGTGGGCATGTCTTTTGCCGTATCGCCGGGTGAAGCAGCTTACTTACCACTCACCCATGATTATTTTGACGCACCAGTTCAACTTAATTTCAACAACACGTTAGCCAAAATAAAGCCTATTTTAGAAAATCCCAACATCAAAAAAGTGGGGCAAAATCTTAAATATGATGAGCATGTATTAGCCAATCATGGCGTCGCTTTAAAAGGCATAGAGCACGATACCTTGTTGCAATCTTACGTATTTGAATCACACAAAACGCATAATATGGACGACCTAGCTATGCGTCACTTGGGGATACAGACCATCAGCTTTGAACAGGTTGCTGGCAAGGGTGCAAAACAAGTTAGCTTTAATCAAGTTACGGTTGAAACCGCTGCTGAATATGCAGCAGAGGATGCTGATATCACCTTGCAACTGCATCAAGCCATGCATCCTGTGGTCAAAAACGACAGCAAACTGAATTACATTTATGAGCAAATTGAAATGCCTTGCCGTGAAGTGCTATTCACCATTGAGCGCAATGGCGTATTGATTGATAGTGGCATGCTAAACCGACAAAGTAACGAAATTGCCATGAAGTTAATGGAATTAGAAAAACAAGCTTACGCTCTGGCTGGTCAATCGTTTAACTTGGCATCACCCAAACAACTGCAAGAAATTTTATTCGAGAAATTAGGCATCAAACCGATTAAAAAAACGCCTTCTGGTGCACCATCGACAGATGAAGATGTGTTGCAAGAATTGGCACTCGACTATCCTTTACCAAAAGTATTATTAGAGTATCGTGGCCTAGCAAAACTCAAGTCTACTTACACGGACAAACTGCCTAAAATGGTGAATCCACAAACAGGCCGCGTACACACCAATTACAACCAAGCAGTGGCAATTACAGGTCGTTTAGCGAGCTCAGATCCCAACTTGCAAAACATCCCAGTTAGAAGTGCTGAAGGTCGCCGTATTCGCGAAGCATTTATTGCCCCACCTGGCAGCGTCATTGTGTCGGCCGACTATTCGCAAATCGAATTACGCATCATGGCCCATCTTTCAAAAGATGAAGGCATGCTGAGCGCATTTGCCAACAATGAAGATATTCACCGCGCCACTGCCGCCGAGATTTTTGGGTGTGAACGCGAAGCTGTCAGCAGCGAGCAACGTCGCTATGCCAAAGTAATTAATTTTGGTTTGATTTATGGCATGAGTGCTTTCGGTTTGGCGCAAAATTTAGGCATAGAGCGTAGCGCAGCGCAAAGCTATATCGAGCGATATTTTGCACGTTATCCAGGTGTCAGAGCTTACATGCAGGACACCCGCGAGCTGGCAAAAGAAAAAGGCTATGTAGAAACTTATTTTGGTCGCAGACTTTGGGTGCCAGAAATTAATAGCAGCAATGGCATGCGCAGAGCGGGTGCTGAACGTGCAGCAATTAACGCGCCTATGCAAGGCACAGCTGCAGACCTCATTAAACTCGCAATGATTGCTGTACAAAATTGGCTCAACAGCTCCGGATTAAAGACCAAACTGATCATGCAGGTGCATGATGAATTGGTGTTAGAAGTCCCAGAAAATGAATTGGAGCAAGTCAAAATAAAATTGCCAGAACTGATGCAGCATGTGGCAAGCTTAGACGTACCTTTATTGGCGGAAGTTGGTGTGGGTAATAACTGGGAAGCGGCTCACTAAATCATGACTAAACCCATCTTTGGCATTTATATTATTGGCGATGAAATTCTGTCAGGTAAGCGCCAAGATGCGCATTTAAGCAAAGCCATCGAACTGCTTAAAGAACGTGGATTGCAACTCAGCTGGGCAGAATACTTAAGTGATGATCCAGCGCGTTTGGTCGAACATTTCCAGCGCAGTTTTGCCCGTAAAGAAATTGTTTTTTCATTTGGTGGTATTGGTGCCACGCCTGACGATTACACACGCCAGGCAGCCGCCGAGGCGCTGAACCTACCTATCGAGCGCCATGCTGGCGCAGTCTCGGAAATTGAAGCGCAATATGGTGAGGCGGCTTACCCTAAGCGCGTCTTGATGGCAGATTTTCCCAAGGGCGCAGATTTAATTCCCAACCCAGTCAATCGCGTGGCTGGCTTTAACATCAACGAACATTATTTCATGCCAGGGTTTCCGCAAATGTCACACCCTATGATGGCTTGGGTCTTAGATACACATTACAGCCATTTATTCCACAAACATGTCGTGAGCGAAGCTTCTATTTTGGTGATGGATGCTGGAGAGAGCGCGTTATTAGATTTGATGAATCACTTTGTTGCAAAATATCCCGAGCTCAAACTTTTCAGCCTACCCCGCCTAGATAATCGCCGCACAACCGAGCTGGGGATGAAGGGCGAAAAAGCAGAGCTTGAAAAAGCTTTAGCTGAAATTAAATCTGCTGTAGAGCAACTTCAATTCCCTTGGTCTGAAATCTAGCCTACAAAACTGTTCAAAAATTAAGCAAATTTCAGTGTTAACAAAGCCAATTTGCGTATAAAATAGGCAGCTTTCCCACAAAAAATGTGAAGCAAAGCTTTTTGAGAACGCTGTGCAAATTGGTCCTTACAAATTACGCAATAATTTAGTCGTTGCACCTATGGCTGGTGTGACTGACAGGCCTTTCCGCATGCTTTGCAAGAAGCTAGGGGCTGGTTATGCCGTATCTGAAATGGTAACTTCCAACTCCCTTCTTTACGGCAGCGCAAAAACATTGCGTCGCGCTAACCATGAAGGTGAAGTAGAGCCTATCTCCGTTCAAATCGCTGGCGCTGATCCAAAAATGCTGGCCGAAGCCGCCAAATACAACGTGGATCATGGCGCACAAATTATCGATATCAACATGGGTTGCCCTGCCAAAAAAATCTGTAACGTCATGGCAGGTTCTGCACTTTTAAAAGATGAGCCTTTAGTTTCGCAAATCCTAAAAGCCGTAGTAAATGCAGTGGATGTGCCAGTTACCCTGAAAATTCGCACTGGCTGGGACAAACATAACCGTAATGCAGTCACTGTTGCCAAAATGGCCGAAGAACTTGGCGTACAGGCGCTGGCGATACATGGCCGCACGCGAGCTTGTGCTTATATGGGTGATGCAGAGTACGATACGATCGCAGAAGTCAAACAAGCCATTCATATTCCGCTAATCGCTAATGGCGATATCACCACCCCAGAAAAAGCCAAATTTGTATTGGATTACACGGGTGCGGATGGTGTGATGATAGGCCGCGCCGCACAAGGCCGTCCTTGGATTTTCCGCGAGATTGAACACTATCTTGCTACAGGTAAGCACATGCCAGCCCCTGAGGTTGAGGAAATCCGTAGTGTGATGCTAGAACATCTACACGACTTGTATGCTTTTTATGGTGACCTCACTGGCATGCGTGTCGCGCGCAAGCATATTTCTTGGTATACCAAAGGCTTAAAAGATTCTGCAAACTTCCGCCACGCAATGAATCAACTGCAAACAATTGAAGAGCAATTGGCCGCGATTCATGCATTCTTTGATCATCTTCAAACACAAGATAGTCGCATTCAGTATGCGCCAGAAGGTGAAAAAACAGCATCCGACAATGAGGCAATCGCAGCATGACATCCCAATGTGATCTCGGAAAAGCAGTTGAGCAAGCGCTCAACGAATACTTTAAAGATTTAGATGGGCAACCGCCTCACGCCGTCTATGACATGGTGTTAGGTTGTATTGAAAAACCAATGCTGCAACACGTAATGAAGCGTGCAGGCGGCAACCAAAGCAAAGCCGCTGAAATTCTGGGTCTTAATCGCAACACCTTGCGAAAAAAATTACAGCAATACAACATCGACTAGACACCGCGACTTACTCAATTTTTTCTTTTTTATTTAACTTTTAAACAATCAATTATCATGGCCGTTATCAAAAGAGCACTCATCAGCGTTTCAGACAAACAAGGCATTTTGGAATTTGCTAAAGACTTACAAAAATTTGGAGTCGAAATTCTATCCACGGGCGGTACCGCCAAATTATTCCGTGACAATAATATTCCCGTCATTGAGGTGAGTGACTACACTGGCTTTCCAGAAATGTTGGATGGCCGTGTAAAAACCCTGCACCCTAAAGTGCACGGCGGCATTTTAGGTCGTCGTGATTTACCTGAACATGTTGCGGCGATGCAAGAAGCAAACATTCCAAACATCGACATGGTGATTGTGAATTTATATCCATTCCGCGAAACGATTGCTAAACCAAATTGCAGTTTAGAAGACGCGATTGAAAACATTGATATTGGCGGCCCAACCATGGTGCGTGCTGCCGCCAAAAACTATCATCACGTGGCGATTGTGACTGACCCTGCTGATTACGCATTGATCACGCGTGAAATGAGCTCCAGCAAAGGTGCTGTGGGCGCTGAAACGCGGATGATGTTAGCGAAAAAAGCTTTCTCACACACTGCAGAATATGATGGTGCGATTAGCAACTATCTCACCAGCATTACTGCAAATGGCGAAAAACAAGCTTTCCCAGATAAATATTCAACACAGCTCACCAAAGTGATGGATTTGCGCTATGGCGAAAATCCTCACCAAGAAGCCGCGTTTTATCGCGATGCAAAAGTGCCAACAGGTGCGCTGGCTAGCTTCACCCAATTACAAGGCAAAGAGCTTTCTTATAACAATATTGGTGATGCAGATGCGGCCTGGGAATGCGTCAAAACATTTGATGTCCCTGCTTGTGTGATTGTGAAACACGCCAATCCATGCGGCGTTGCTATCGGTGCAACACTACTCGAAACTTATCAAAAAGCATTTAGCACAGACCCCACTTCTGCTTTCGGTGGCATTATTGCTTTCAATCGCGAAATTGACGCCGCAACTGCGGAAGCTGTCGTAAAGCAATTTGTTGAAGTGATTATTGCACCAGCTGTTTCTGAAGCAGCTAAACAAATTTTTGCGGCTAAAACTAACGTACGTGTTTTAGTAGTACCGCTAGGTGATGAGTTAAATACGCTTGAATACAAACGTGTGGGTGGTGGTTTATTAGTGCAATCTCCAGATGCGCTCAATGTGACACCAGCGCAATTCAAAATCGTGACAAAAAAACAACCTACGCCCAAACAACTGGAAGATTTGTTGTTCGCTTGGCGCGTTGCCAAATTTGTTAAATCGAATGCCATTGTTTTCTGTGGAAACGGTATGACATTAGGCGTTGGCGCAGGCCAAATGAGCCGTGTTGATAGCACCAAAATTGCGGCGATTAAAGCGCAAAATGCCAACCTTTCATTGCAAGGTTCAGCCGTTGCTTCCGACGCATTCTTCCCGTTCCGCGATGGCGTGGACGTGCTCGCTGAAGCCGGTGCCGAATGCGTGATTCAACCAGGTGGCAGCATGCGTGACGAAGAAGTCATCGCCGCTGCAGATGAGCATGGCCTAGCCATGGTGCTCACAGGCTTCCGTCATTTCCGTCACTAATTTAAAGGCATTCAACATGAAAGTTATGATTATTGGTGGTGGTGGACGTGAACATGCATTGGCGTGGAAAGTCGCTCAAAACAAGGCAATTAGCCGCGTTTATGTCGCGCCAGGCAATGCAGGCACGGCGCTCAACCCAGACATGGTGAATGTGCCGATTACTAGCGTGCCTGAGCTCGTTGAATTCGCAAAAAAAGAAGAAATCGGCATGACCATCGTTGGCCCAGAAGCGACCTTATCTCAGGGTGTGGTGGATGCGTTTCGTGCAGCAGGCCTGAAAATCTTTGGCCCAACGAAAGCAGCTGCGCAACTTGAAAGCTCAAAAGATTTTGCTAAAGCTTTTATGATGCGTCACAACATTCCAACTGCGGCTTACGCAACATTTACTGATACAAAAGCCGCGCACGACTACGTGAACCAACAAGGCGCACCTATCGTGATCAAGGCTGATGGTTTAGCGGCAGGCAAAGGTGTAGTCGTTGCAATGTCTTTAGACGAAGCACATTCGGCCATCGACGCGATGCTTGAAGATAACAAGCTCGGCAGCGCAGGTGCACGCGTAGTCATTGAAGAATTTTTAACGGGTGAAGAGGCCAGTTTTATCGTGATGGTGGACGGCAAAAACGTATTGGCGCTGGCCACCAGCCAAGACCACAAACGTTTACAGGATGGCGACCAAGGCCCAAATACTGGTGGCATGGGGGCTTATTCACCAGCACCCGTGGTCACACCAACCATTCACGCCAAAGTGATGCGCGAAATTATCAAACCGACGGTTGAAGGCATGGCCAAAGATGGCATCCCTTACACAGGCTTCTTGTATGCGGGTTTAATGATTAGTCCAAATGGCGATATTAAAACCTTGGAGTTCAATTGCCGCATGGGCGACCCTGAAACGCAGCCGATTATGATGCGTCTCAAGAGCGACTTGGTCACACTGGCCGAACATGCAGTTGCTGGCACCTTAGATAAAGTAGAAGCTGAGTGGGACAGACGCACAGCTTTGGGTGTTGTAATGGCCTCTGCCAACTACCCAGAAACGCCACGAACTGGCGATGTGATTACAGGCTTACCCAGTCAAAAAGAGCCAAACACAGAAGTGCAAGTATTCCATGCAGGAACTAGCTTAAAAGATGAGCAAGTACTTACCAGTGGCGGCCGTGTTTTATGTGTAACAGCGCTTGGTGAAACAGTAAAATTTGCGCAAAGCAGCGCTTATGAGATGGTAAAAAAGATTCAATTTGAAGGCGCTCAATACCGCCAAGATATTGGCTACAGGGCGATTAAAGGCTAAGCCTTGCAAAGCGCACGCGGCTTACGTGATTACCTCAAATCGAATGGTGTGATTGCCTATCCAACAGAAGCTATTTTTGGATTAGGTTGCAACCCACTTAGCCGCCTCGCTGTTAAGCGCATTTTAAAAATCAAAGGACGCCCTCAGCATAAAGGCTTGATTTTGGTGGCCGACCAATTTGACCGTTTGCGTCAATTTATTGGGCAATTAAGTGAGCAACAAATCACTACCATGCAGGCCAGCTGGGGCAACAAAAACAAAGCTCACACATGGATTGTTCCTGCATCAAAACACTGCCCTAAATGGATTACTGGCCAACACAAAACCATCGCTATTCGTGTCAGCAGCCACCCATACACCGCCAAATTATGTAAAAGCACGGGCATGGCTTTAGTGTCCACCAGCGCCAACCGTTCAGGCTGCCAGCCGGCAAAAACAAGTAAACAATGCAAACAACTTTTTGGTGAGCAAGTTCTTGTACTGACTGGCCGTACCGCGAGCGCAAAAAAACCATCAACTATTCAAGATTTAATTTCAGGAAAAATTCTTAGGAAATAAGCATGTCAGATCAAATTAACCCCAATGCCGTTTTTGAATATTTACAAGGCTTGCAAGGCCGCATTGTCGAGGCGATTGAGCTCATTGATGGCAAAAACTTTTTGCACGATAGTTGGCAGCGCCCAGAAGGTGGTGGTGGCACTTCTTGCATGCTGGAAGAAGGCAATATTTTTGAACGGGCAGGCATTGGTTTTTCTCATGTAAGAGGTAATAAATTACCCCCTGCTGCAACAGCAGCACACCCCGAAGCTGCTGGTCGAGGCTGGGAAGCAATGGGGGTTTCTTTGGTATTCCATCCGCGCAACCCTTACGTTCCGACGGTACATATGAATGTCCGTTTTTTCGTAGCGCGCGCTCAACATGCGGATGAAAAAGATATTTGGTGGTTTGGCGGCGGTATGGACCTCACGCCCTATTATGGATTCGAAGAAGATGCCGTGCATTTCCACCGCACTTGCCGCGATGCGCTTGCACCATTTGGCGCAGATCTATATCCATCCTTTAAAAAAGAATGTGATGAATACTTCTTTCTAAAACATCGTGGTGAACCACGTGGCATCGGCGGCGTTTTCTTTGATGACTTTAACAAGCTAGGTTTTGACAATAGCTTTGCCATGCTTAAAGCAGTAGGTGATGGTTTTATCAATGCTTACTTGCCTATCGTGCAACGCCGTAAAGATATCGCTTACGGTGAGCGTGAACGCGATTTCCAAGCTTATCGTCGCGGTCGCTACGTCGAGTTTAATTTGGTATTTGACCGTGGCACTTTGTTTGGTTTGCAATCAAATGGCCGTACTGAATCCATCTTGCTTTCAATGCCGCCGATTGTGAAATGGCGTTATGATTGGAAGCCAGAAACAGGTAGCCCTGAAGCCAAGCTCTACACAGACTTTTTGATAGGTAAAAACTGGCTAAGCATTTAAAGGAAATAGCATGGCAATTTCAGCAGATGTTCAAAAAAGTGCGCGTGATTTACTGGCATTTATTGATGCCAGCCCAAGCCCTTGGCATGCGGTAGCAACCGCCGCGGAGCGCCTAAATCAGCAAGGTTTTGAAGCACTGAGTGAAGTTGAGTCATGGCAATTAAAAGCTGGCGGCCGATATTTTGTTGCGCGTAATGGCTCGATTATCGCCTTTGTAGTCGGTCAGCAATCACCCGTCTCTAATGGTCTTAATATGATAGGCGCGCATACGGATTCGCCGGGTCTAAAATTAAAACCCAATGCCGCTTACAGCAGTGATGACTTAATTAGAGTCGGCGTAGAAGTTTATGGCGGGCCCATCTTAGCCACATTTGCTGACCGTGATTTGAGCTTGGCTGGGCAAGTTAATGTCCGCAGCAAACAAGGCTTTGAAACACATCTCGTGAAATTTGATGAGCCGATTGTACGTTTGCCTAATCTTGCGATTCACATGAACCGTGAGGTTAATGACAAAGGCCTCAAATTCAATAAGCAGACAGAGCTCCCTTTATTGTTTGGTGAAGGCAAGGAAGGTGTTGATGCGGACGCGCAATTTATCGCGCACCTTGCCAACAAGCTGAAGGTAAAACCAGCGGATATTATTAACTTTGAGTTGAATGTGTTCGACACGCAAAAAGGCGTGATTTGGGGCGCACATCAAGAGTTTATCGCGAATAGCCAACTCGACAATTTGGCATCATGCCATGCTGCGCTGACTGCGATTTGCAGCAGTAACAACCCTCAAACCACCAGCATATGCGCTTTATTTGACCACGAAGAAGTAGGTAGCGAGAGCGCAACAGGTGCTAATGGTAACTTTTTAGCAAGTATCGTTGATCGCATTTGTTTAGATTTTCACCAAGAAGATAAACTGCGCGCGCTTGCCAAAAGCTTCTTTATCAGCGCAGATATGGCACATGCGTTTCATCCCAATTTTGCTGGTAGTTACGAGCCTTGCCACCATGTGCACGTTAATCAAGGTCCAGTCATCAAAACCAATGCTAACCAGCGATACGCAACCGACGCTAAAAGCGCCGCGCGCTTTATCCAACTTTGCGAGCAAGCAGGTGTGCCTTACCAACAATATGCCCATCGTACCGATTTAGGTTGCGGTAGTACGATTGGCCCCATCATCGCATCTAAGTTAGGCCTTGCCTCAGTAGATGTAGGTGCGCCAATGTGGGCTATGCACAGCATCCGCGAAAGCGCAGGGGTACTTGATCATCACTATATGATTTCAGTGTTGAATACTTTCCTCAAATAGGCATAATCTAAATACCAAAAAGATAAAGGGGAAACACTTTGTTCTCACGCCTATTCCAGCAAATGTTTCGCAGCAAACATATCGCCACCAAACACGATAGCGGCCTCAAAAAATGTTTAAGCGCCTTGGACCTTACATTGTTGGGTGTCGGTGCGATTATTGGTACAGGGATATTTGTATTAACTGGGATTGCTGCAGCCAATCAGGCAGGGCCAGCCGTAGTGCTGTCGTTTGTGGTTTCGGGCACTGCCTGCGCATTTGCAGCACTCGCTTATGCTGAACTCGCCGCCACTGTGGGTGGATGCGGCAGCGCATATGGCTACAGCTATGTGGCTTTTGGTGAAATTGTAGCCTGGATGATAGGTTGGATTTTATTACTTGAGTACAGTGTCTCCGTTGCCGCAGTCGCAAACGGCTGGTCAGGCTATTTCAATAATGCGCTCAATGCTATTGGATTGGGTCTGCCAGATGCCTTGACTAAATCGCCTGAAATGGGCGGCCTCATCAATTTACCTGCCACAGGCATCATTTTGCTGTTAATGGCAATGCTGGTTAAAGGCGCCAAACAAAGCGCACAACTCAATACCGCCATGGTATTTATCAAGCTCCTCGCTATTATTATCTTCGTGGGTGTAGCAGCCTTTAATATTCACCCTGAGAACTGGCACCCTTTTATCCCTTATGGTTGGTTTAATACCTTGCCAGATGGAAAAACTGTAGGCGTACTGGCTGGTGCATCTTTGGTGTTTTTTGCTTACGTTGGATTTGATGCGGTTTCTACCGCAGTGGAAGAAGCCAAAAATCCGCAGCGTGATGTACCGATTGGCATTATTGCCTCGCTGACCTTTTGCACGCTGATTTATATTATCGTGGCGGGACTACTCACTGGGGTCGTACCTTATACCTCACTTGGTGTCGACCACCCTGTTGCCTTTGCACTTGAATCAATCGGCTATCACTGGGCATCAGCGCTCGTTTCAACTGGCGTGATTGCTGGCCTAACCACGGTGATGCTGGTTTTGTACTATGGCTTAACTCGCATTATTTTAGCCATGAGCCGTGATGGCTTAATTACGCCTTACTTATCTGAAGTAAATAGCAAAACACAAACGCCTATTCGCGTCATTGTACTCACAGGCTTCATTATGGCCGCCGCCGCGGGCTTGGTGCCGCTAGGGGCACTTGCTGAGTTGGTGAATATCGGCACACTCGCCGCTTTTGTGTTGGTGTGTTTGGGGGTGATTGTGCTACGCATTAAACATCCCGACGTTCATCGTCCGTTTAAGAATCCATACAATCCAATATTCCCTGCCTTGGGCATGTTGTCTTGTGGCGCGCTGATGGCGTTTTTGCCACAACAAACTTGGACGAGATTTTTGCTTTGGTTAGGACTGGGCATCGTGATTTACTTTGCCTATTCTATTAAGCACAGCAAATTAAAACACTAGCCTTTAAGGCAACAAAAAAGCCAGTCTTTTGAACTGGCTTTTTTTATTTCTACTAATTTAGGTTATTAAATTAGAGAGACAAAATCCAATGAACGATAGTTTTGATATCTTCATCTTTAACTTGTGGGCTATTTGCTGGCATTGGAATTGGACCCCAAACACCGCTACCGCCTTTTTTAACTTTCTCAACAAGCTTAGCTTCCATGTCTTTGCCTTTGTACTTAGCAGCAACATCTTTGTAAGCTGGGCCAACTACCTTAGCGTCAACTGAGTGACATGCTAAACAGCCGCTTTTTTGAGCCAATGCTTTTGCAGCGTCATCTGCACTAGCTTGACCAGCTAGCATTAATGAACCTGCAGCAGCAACTGATAATAATAATGCTTTCATGCTATCTCCTAATTTCAATTAAGTTTGAAAAGCCGTAACTACTGCCACTTGTAATCATACTCAATATTTAAACAATTTTGAAAAGAATTTATTGCTTTCTTCTCTGCTCAACTGAATTGTTTTAGCAGCTGTCCAGTTAACGTTTATCTATTTGACAAGGTTGACAAGGGTTTCGAAAAATTGATTAACCCTTGTTAAAGGCTTCCAGACTGTACTCTGTCACCATGGTGTGCGTTTCATTTGGGTAAATCGTCACACTATTTTCCATGGCGTTGGCTGATTCCACACAAATCATCTTGCGCCACTCATTGCTAGCGCCCATGTCAGCCATTTGCGAGGCTTTTTCACCCCAAGGCGTCCAGACGATGGTGGTATGACTACAAGACTTGGTCACGCGGATTTTGCGTGAATAGCCAGCGTCATGAATCACACAATCACGACGACTGTTAAGATACACGCGGTCAAATTCACTATTGAACTTGACTGGGCCATGTTGCACATTGCGCTCATAGCCCGCCACTTTGTCTGAGAACACCAAGTTTTCCAAACCAGTGACTTGTATGCTTTCCACATCACTCACATTGAAATAAGTGTGGAAAGCCTCGCCTATCATAAAAGGATGACCTGCCAGATTGGTGGTCATCATTTCCAAACGTAGTGTTTCACCAATATTAATGGCTAAGGCAAAGCGATAAGCATAAGACAATTGCTTTTCGGTCACATCGGTGTGCGTCATTTCTAACAACAAACGCGTTGCGCCATTAACCAAGGTACTTGTTTCAAGGACTTTCCAAGGGATAACGCGCGCGAAGCCATGGGGGCAATAGCTACTATCGGTTGGATGCGCGCCAAACCAAGGCCAGCAAATCGGAATACCGCCGCGAATCGAACGACCTTCGGTGTAACGTGCGTTGCTTGAAAGCCACAACACGGGCTGCGCAGCAGATTTGGGTTGCCAGTGCATTACGTGACCACCCTGCAAAGCAATGGTGGCACTTGCATGGGCATTTTCAATCGATAAAAATTTCAAGCCATTTTCATCTTCGTACTGAACGATGCCTGCACCAATTTCTGTTTTATTGTTTGCGTGTTGCGTATGAATCATGCCGCGCTTTCTTATTCTTTCTTAAGTTACTTTGTAATCTGCTTTGAATTTAGTCTTCTTCAATTTTTGAAATATCGCGGACTGCACCTTTGTCAGCAGAAGTCGCAAATTTTGCATACGCTTTTAATGCGACTGAAACCTTGCGTGGACGCGGTTGTGCTGGCTTCCAGCCTAACTTGTCTTGCTCAACACGACGTTTGGCCAACTCTTCATCGCTCACCAATACATCAATGGTGCGATTAGGAATATCGATACGAATTCGGTCGCCATTTTTTACCAGACCAATGTTACCGCCCGCGGCGCTAGTGGGATAAAGCATCTCTTGCATGCCAGGGCCGCCTTTAGGGCCTTCGTAACGCACGACCACCACATCACCTGCTTTTACTTTGTCAGCCAGAATGTTTTCAACTGCCTCGTCTTGCGACTCAACGACATGCGCAGAACCTTCAAATACCAACAAGTTGTCATCCACACCTGCTGTTTTAACCACACAGCCATCTAGAGCGATATTGCCGTGCAATACAGCCAAGCCGCCTTGTTTGCTAAAGGCATGGTCTAATGAGCGAATGCATCCCTCCGCGCGATCTAAATCCAAACTAGGCCAGCGGGCATTTTGACTAAATGCCACTTGCGTAGGAACGCCACCTGGGCCCGCCATGTAGAAATTTTTCACCGCATCGCTAGGCTTACGTGCAATATCCCATTGATCCAAAGCGTCTTTCATGGTCTTGGTATGCACGGTTGGCACATCGGTATGCAATTTACCCGCACGATCCAACTCGCCCAGAATCGCCATAATACCGCCTGCGCGGTGCACATCTTCAATGTGATATTTATTGGTGTTAGGTGCCACCTTACAGAGCTGAGGCACCACTTTAGACATACGATCGATGTCGGCCATGGTGAAATTAATTCCCGCCTCTTGCGCAATCGCTAACAAGTGCAAGATGGTATTGGTTGAGCCGCCCATAGCAATGTCTAAAGCAGTCGCATTTTCAAATGCTTTAAACCCGACTGCGCGTGGCAATACTGAAGCATCGTCTTTTTCGTAATATTGTCTGGCCAGCTCAACAATACGATGACCTGCTTGCTTGAATAACTGCTCACGATCTGCATGGGTTGCTACCACGGTGCCATTACCTGGCAAGGACAAACCCAAGGCTTCAGTTAAACAGTTCATCGAGTTTGCAGTAAACATGCCTGAACATGAACCACAAGTTGGACAAGCTGAACGCTCAACTTCTGCCAAGTCTGCATCAGACACTTTGTCATCTGCAGCCATGACCATCGCATCAATCAAATCCAGTTTCTTGATTTCGATGGCCTTGCTTTCGGGGTTAGCAAGCTTCACCTTACCAGCTTCCATTGGGCCGCCAGACACAAAAATCACTGGAATATTGAGGCGCATCGCGGCCATCAACATCCCTGGTGTAATTTTGTCGCAATTTGAAATGCACACCAGCGCATCAGCGCAATGTGCGTTGACCATGTATTCAACGCTATCTGCAATCAAATCACGGCTGGGCAAGCTGTAAAGCATGCCGTCATGCCCCATCGCAATACCGTCATCCACTGCAATCGTATTGAATTCCTTGGCGACACCGCCCGCTTTTTCAACTTCACGCGCGACTAACTGGCCTAAATCTTTCAAATGCACGTGGCCAGGAACAAATTGTGTAAATGAATTAGCAATTGCGATAATCGGCTTACTAAAATCATCTTCCTTCATCCCTGTTGCGCGCCACAGTGCGCGGGCTCCCGCCATATTGCGGCCATGTGTAGAGGTGCGTGAACGATATGCAGGCATAACAACTTCCAACGAAAAACTAAAAGTGTAATTTTAAACTACCACGCTCGAAACGGCATCAGTTATATGGCCTTAAATGAAGCAAGGTTTTGTTAGATCAAGCCATTCAGATGTTAAATCTAGATATTTAATTTAGAGTTCATCTTTTTTGCTAAAGTTTAGTTAAACTAAGGCCATCCGTGATTTAGCAAGAAAGTCGCCGAATGAGAGTTCTCACCACGATATTTTTACTTTTGGTTTCAGCTGCAAGCTTTGCTGAAACCAAATACTACTGCGAGGGCGATACCACACGCACCATGAACGGCGGCCCGCGTGTTGAAGATCCAGACACAAAAACCTATGTGTTTAATGGCAATGAAATTGAGTTCTTCACCGATAAAGTGAAATGCAGTCAAGATAAAAAATCGATTCGTTGCCGCAGCGAAAAATTTAATCGCACCTTGGAAATGAACAAATTGACTGGCTACACCACCGACATTTACGAAACTTTCGTAAATGGTCGCCCCCACGTAAAAATTGAGTTTATTGGGATGTGTGAGTCCTACTGATTCAAGTAAAATCTCACCCATTCTTCTTAGTTAATAAAGTTTACTGATGTTTATTCACCCAAATTTCGACCCTATCGCCATTCATATCGGCAGCCTTGGCATCCATTGGTATGGCTTAATGTACTTGCTTGGTTTTTTAGCGTTCTTACAGCTGGGCAAGTGGCGCGCCACTCACCAAGATTGGCGAGCTTGGTCACCCGAAATGGTAGATGATGCTTTATTTTTTGGTGCACTCGGTGTGATTTTAGGTGGGCGTATTGGTTATGTTGTGTTCTATCAATCTGCTTATTTTATGCGCCATCCGCTGGAGATTTTTTATGTATGGCAAGGCGGTATGAGCTTCCATGGTGGATTTTTAGGCGTCTTGGTCGCCATGGTATTTTTTGCCAAAAAATATCATAAATCATGGCTTAACATCATGGACTTTGTTGCACCACTTGTGCCGATTGGCCTAGGCGCTGGCCGCATGGGCAATTACATCAATGGCGAATTATGGGGACGTGCCACCAATGCTGACTGGGGCATGATTTTCCCTAAGGTTGACCAAATCCCGCGCCACCCTTCACAGCTCTACGAGTTCGGACTAGAAGGCGGATTATTATTTTTAATCTTGTGGATTTACTCGAACAAACCACGCGCAACGGGCACGGTGTCCGCCCTGTTCTTAATGGGCTACGGGGCTTTTAGATTTGCCGTTGAATTCACCCGAGAACCTGATGCCAATTTGGGGCTTTTAAATCTCGGCCTGAGCATGGGGCAATGGTTGAGTCTGCCCATGGTGATTGTAGGTTTAGTGATGTTTTTTTATCACCGAGAAAAAACCATCTCCATCAGAGCGCTTTAACAGCATCGCTTAATTCCATTCCATTTTTTATCCTGCCACTCTCTAAAAAATGCTTCTTTAGTAAGTGGCTGATCTTGTGGTGACTGCTGGGCATGGTGCTCTGCATAATGCTGCAAATAACGCTCATACGCATCATCGCCAGAGAGCTGGCGAATATTTGCCCAAACGTTTCTTAAACAAGCCAGCAAAATTAAACCTCAACAATGCCTAAGGTGGCTCTTGCTCTAGCCATTAAATGCTCTTCATCTTTAAGCACGTAGCCTTTTTCTAACATGCGTGTCATATATTGCTTGTTATACAAAAATGCCACGATGAGCTGCCATAAGCCAAAGCTACACAAAGTAAATAAAAAATGAAGTGCGGCAACGCCGAGCTCACCGCGGATTAAAGGCACCCACCAGCCAAAAATCAAATAAGTCCAGCTAAATCCAAAATAGCCCATACGTGTTAAGCCATTTTTTGGGTTTTGAATAATGATGCCCGTTGCCATATTTTTCCTTAAAAATTAATGGGGTTTCAAATGCGATTTTTGGTAAGCGACTTCAGAGCTCGGTAAGACAGCTTTTCCGAAATAAGCTTGCGCGACCACGCGCAACATATCCAACACAACTATCCAAAGCACAGCGACAAAAAACAAAGTCAGCCAAGCATCCAGATGTTGATTAAAGATTAACTGAGGGGCTACCGCAGCTTTTTCTGGCGGCAAAGTACCTGCTGCTAATTTTGCACTCATGTCATTCGCTGCTGCAAAAAATCCTACCCGAATATCTGCACTTGTCAGCTTTTCATAGGCTGCTGAGCTAGTAATCACTATCAACCAAAACAAGGGAAGACCTGTTATCCATGCAAATTTCAACTTATGCGATTTAACCAGAATAGCAGTGCCCACACACAAGGCAATGGCTGCCAACATTTGGTTCGCAATACCGAACAACGGCCATAAAATATTAACGCCGCCATTCGGATCAATCACGCCGATATACAAGAAATATCCCCAGCCAGCGACCACCAGCGCACTGCTGATGAGTACAGAAGGCCACCAAGAAGTTTGCCCCATTTTCGGCCAAATATTGCCTAGCATATCCTGCAGCATAAAACGCCCAACCCGCGTGCCAGCATCTAGCGTGGTTAAGATAAAAATGGCTTCAAACATAATGGCAAAGTGGTACCACATTGCCAACAGGCCTTGCCCAAAAACGCTGCCAAAAATGCTGGCCATTCCAACCGCCAAACTCGGCGCACCGCCAGTACGCGCAAACAAGCTGGCTTCACCCATTTGTTCAGCCAAATGCTGCATTTGCTCGGCTGTGACAGGAAACCCCCAAGAGGAAATAGTCGCCACCGCGTCCACGGCTTCCTTGCCAACCACCCCAGCAGGGCTATTAATGGCAAAGAACACGCCTGGCTCCAATACCGTCGCCGCAATTAAGGCCATCATTGCCACGAAGGATTCAAGCAACATGCCGCCGTAACCTATCATGCGAATATCGCGCTCATTTCCAAGTAATTTTGGGGTCGTGCCTGATGAAATAAGTGAGTGAAACCCAGAAATCGCGCCACAAGCAATAGTAATAAATACAAATGGAAATAACTTGCCACCAAAAATAGGGCCTGTGCCATCTACAAATTGAGTGAGTGCAGGCATTTTAATTTCAGGATGCAAGGCACAAATGGCGACAGTGAGCAAAATCACTGTCCCCAATTTCATAAAAGTTGAAAGATAATCGCGCGGCGCCAGCAACAACCAAACAGGCATAATGGCTGCAGCAAAGCCATAAGCAATCACCCACCAGGCAAGGGTAAGCCCCTCATGGTCAAACACCTTTTGTAACAGAGGATGATGATCTATCCAACCGCCCGCGACTACTGACAACAACAATAAAATCAATCCCAATAAAGACGCTTCAAGTACGTGCCCGACCCTGAAATGGCGCATATAAACGCCAACAATCATCGCGATTGGAATTGTCGCTGCCACGGTAGAAGTTGCCCACGGACTGTGCTTCATCGCATTAACAACAACCAAGCCGAGCACAGCAATCAGGATAATCATAATGGCGAATGTGCCTATTAAAGCCGCAACACCCCCTACCGCACCAATTTCATCTCGCGCCATTTGTCCCAAACTTCGGCCGTTTCTGCGCACAGAAAAGAAAAGTGTGGTCATGTCTTGCACGCACCCCCCCAGAACCGCGCCAAACAGAATCCACAAGGTGCCTGGAAGATAGCCAAACTGGGCAGCTAAGGTTGGCCCAACTAAGGGGCCAGGGCCAGCAATGGCGGCAAAATGGTGCCCAAATACAATCCATTTATTGGTGGGTACAAAATCACGACCATTCTCTAAACGCTCTGCTGGGGTAGCGCGTGTTTCATCAAGCATCAACACCTTGGCGGCAATCCAAGCTGAATAAAAGCGGTAGGCAATGGCATAAACACACAAGGCCGCTGTAATAAACCAAAGCGCATTGATGCTTTCACCGCGGTTTAAGGCAATACCGGCAACGGCACCTGCTCCTAACAATGAAACAAATATCCAAATAAGATGTTTAAGCGTTTTGTTTTGCATCATGCTTTGCTTTCCTGAATGTTTCACCTTAAAACAAAATCCAACCCAACCATAAAGCGGCAATTTGCACCATCAAACTGGGCACAATTTGCCAAGCAAATGCCGCACCGCCGCTCGCAGCAGCGGCAATCACCTTAGAGATAGCATTGACTGAGAGTGCTGCCAACACCGGCATGGCCGCATTGACTGCCATCAGCTTATGAGTTGAGACTAAACTAGCCACAGACATTGTGGGGGCATGCGCATCTGCCAAGCCTGCCACTGCAGAGGCAAGCACCAAACCAGTTTGCCCAAACCATGCATTTAGGCCGGCTGAAATAACCAGCACTAGGCCAATCACTGCAGCCATTACCAATGCCGTTTTAACACTAAATGATTGCGTGATTTGATGCGCTTCAACAACTGGATGGTGCAGCTCACTCATGGTGAGCACCGCGCCGTATAACAACACAGCAACACCTCCAAAAACCAGAGGAATCAACAAAGCCTGAAACGTCTCCGGGCTAATAGCAGCCAAAATTAGGCCTGTTTGCAATATGGTCGAGAAGCTAGATAAGACCGCACCAGCCACAGCGGCTGTCTTTAAAGTAGGCATTTCACGTGAACGATCACCCATGGCGCTAATCGTGGCAATGCTAGAAATAAACCCAGACACAAACCCAACCAAAGGTAGACCTATGCGACCGCCAACCAGCCGCAAAGCCAAGTGACCAAAAGCCCCGACCGCCATCACCAAAATAACCACTAGCCATAAATTGCGTGGATTAATGGCTTCGAACGGGCCGACGGCCTCATTGGGAATTAAAGGCAGAATAACCAGTGTTGAGCCCGCCAAAATAAGAAAGTCGTTTAACTCCTCTTTGGTGAGCACTCCTAACACAAAGCCATGAATCGTGTCTTTTGCAGACAACAAAATAGCAGCACAAACCGCCAAACTCGCGGCAAGGGCGGGGGAAGTAATTGCCAGTGCACCCAGTACCATCGTAAAAATGAGGGTGATATCTGTGGCTAAGCCACGGCGCTCATCATGACGAATATAAGCAGAAACAGCCGAGAATAAAGCCACACAGAGCAACGCCGCGAGCAGCAGCCAAAAGTTCATCATCACGGTGATTGCCCCCAAGATGGAAGCGATGGTAAAAGTGCGTATGCCCGCTAAAGCGATATCCCCTTGCACGCCGTCCTTATCATTGTCATCGCGATCTCGGACTTTGCTACGCTCACGCTCTGCTCCAATTAATAAGCCGATACCGAATGCTACGGCCAAATTCAACCAAACTGCATTTTCTGTCATGATGAAATTAACTGGCTCTAATTCAAATAAAGACAGTTTACATCAAGCCTCGCTCCGCAAACGAGATTGTCTGGTTGCCTGCAACAACAAAATGATCCAGCACACGAACATCTATCAGGCTCAGAGCACTGATTAAGGCATGTGTTAATTGCTTGTCAGCCTGACTCGGCTCAGCAACACCATTAGGATGATTGTGCGCAAGAATGACTGAGGCCGCATTATGAAACAAGGCCCGCTTTACCACCTCTCTCGGATACACGCTGGTTTGTGTCAAAGTCCCTTCAAATAAACTTTCTTGCGCTTGCACACGATTCTGGGCATCAAGAAACAACGCCACAAAGACTTCTCTTGGGGCGTTGCCCAGTTTTAAAGACAAAAAATCACGCACTTGCTTAGGTGAACTTAGCGCGTCTTTTTGTTTAAGCTCTTCAGAAAGTGCGCGACGACTCATCTCAAAAATAGCTTGAAGCTGACAATACTTGGTGATGCCCATGCCATGTAATCTCGAGATTTCTTGGACACTGGCACTAAAAATACCGTTCAAACTGCCAAAGTGCGTGAGCAAACCCCGTGCCAGATCCACTGCACTATTACCAACGACACCCACCCGTAAAAATATTGCCAACAGCTCTGCATCAGAAAGCGCTTCAACGCCTTTCTGCATCAGCTTTTCTCGTGGGCGCTCATCTGCTGGCCAGTCTGTGATTGCCATGCAAGTTCCTTTTATTTTTTGAAAATACAGTTTTCATATTAGAATGAAAGGATTACATATCAGTCACTAACCATGCAAAGAATCAAACACCTTGTTTTAGGCATCACAGGCGGCATTGCGGCTTATAAAGCTGCTGAATTAACTCGCCTACTGGTGAAGAACGGGGTTTCCGTACAAGTCGTCATGACTGACGCAGCTGGTCACTTCATTACCCCTGTCACCATGCAGGCGCTTTCTGGCCGAGCAGTTCATAGCAAAATGTGGGACGCTAGCATTCCTAACGGCATGCCACATATCGAGCTAAGCCGCGAGGCGGATGTAATCTTGGTGGCACCAGCCAGCGCGGATTTTATGGCTAAACTTGCCAACGGGCAGGCTGATGATTTGCTCTCCACGCTTTGTTTAGCGCGCGATTGCCCGCTACTCATCGCACCTGCCATGAACAAACAAATGTGGGAAAGTCCAGCCACACAGCGCAACGTAGCCCAGTTAAGCAAAGATGGCGTCATGATTTTAGGCCCTGATGCTGGGGAACAAGCTTGCGGTGAAGTCGGCATGGGGCGCATGTTGGAACCTGAAGTGCTGTTTAACGAATTGTTGCGCCAATTAAACGCCCAAATTCCGGAAAGGCCGCTTGCTGGCAAACGCATATTAATTACCGCTGGGCCAACTGTTGAGCAAATCGACCCTGTGCGTGCGATTACCAATTTCAGCTCAGGAAAAATGGGCTATAGCATTGCTGAAGCGGCCATTGAAATGGGAGCAGAAGTCACTTTAGTCAGCGGACCGACTCAACTATCAGCCCCCACAGCAGCCAAAGTTATTCAAGTAAAAAGCGCCGAACAAATGCTGAGCGCCGTCATGACCAATATTGAGGCGCAGGATATTTTTATTGCGGTTGCTGCGGTTGCAGACTATCGCCCAGCAAAGGTTAGCGAACAAAAGATTAAAAAGACTGACGAAAGCATCAGCATTGATCTTGTGCCAAATGAAGATATTTTGGCAAAGGTTGCAAACTTGTCCAAACCGCCGTTCTGCGTTGGCTTTGCCGCCGAAAGCGAAAATCTGCTGGTATATGCCGAGCAAAAGCGCCAGCGTAAGAAAATTCCATTGATTGCTGCCAATCTTGCAAGTGAAGCCATGGGTGCGGATGAAAGCGCACTTATCCTATTGGATGATGATGGTAGCCACCCACTCGCAAAAACCACTAAATTAAAATTAGCGCGGGGCTTACTGAATCATGTCGCCACCATGCTATCCGCAAAAAACTAAGTCATTAATTAATAAAAAGAAAGTATTTTTATGAGCCTGCAAGTTGAACTTAAAATTTTAGACGAGCGCATTAAAGAAGCCATGCCCGCATATGCCACCAGCGGCTCTGCTGGACTGGATTTGCGAGCATGTATCGATGCTGCCATCACCCTTCAACCGGGTGAAACCACCTTGATTCCAACAGGCATGGCCATTCATCTTGCCGACCCAGCTTATGCAGCCATGATTTTGCCGCGCTCTGGCTTGGGGCATAAACACGGCATTGTGCTAGGCAATCTGGTTGGTTTAATTGACTCAGATTATCAAGGTCAACTCTTTGTTTCTTGCTGGAATCGAAGCCAAACCGCTTTTGTGATGAACCCAATGGAGCGTATGGCGCAATTAGTCATCGTGCCTGTTGTGCAAGCTAATTTTAAATTGGTGGATGAGTTTGATGCCAGCGACCGTGGCGAAGGTGGTTTTGGCAGCACAGGCAAGCATTAATTAAGTCAAAAATATTTGAATTAACTTGAAAATCAGCGCATTTTT
>JBDLQN010000004.1:0-25835 GCA_039800585.1 Pseudomonadota bacterium | reverse complement strand
ATGCGTGCGGTCGCCATAAGTCGATTCCAAGACCAAATAATCAGCTTGCTTAATAGGCGTTGGTGCATTCATTAAAAGGTGTTGCGGACGACCAATGTCCCCAGAGAAAACAATCGACTTTTTACCGTCTGAAATTCGTACAAAAGCAGATCCCAAAATATGACCATTGGGCGTCATTGTAAAAGTGACACCATCACCCAAATCAACCTGTTGTTCAAAGTCCACAGGAGATAACAAACTCAATGCCTTTAAAGCGTCGTCGCGGGTATAAAGCGGCAAAGCTGGCTGGTGCTTTGAAAAACCATACTTATTGGCAAACTTCGCTTCCTCTTCCTGCAAATGCGCAGAATCGGGCAACAAAATCTCACACAAGTCACGTGTGCCATAAGTGCAATAGACTTTGCCTGCAAAACCATTACGTACAAACAGGGGTAAATAACCCGTATGGTCGATGTGTGCATGCGTCAAAATCACCACATCCACACTCGCTGGATCTATTGGCAACTTTGCCCAATTTTTAAGGCGCAGCTGTTTAAGCCCTTGAAATAAGCCGCAATCCACCAGAATGCGCAAACGCCCTACCTCAAGCAAATACTTGGAGCCTGTAACTGTGCCCGTTGCACCTAAAAACGTGAGTTTCATTGATATTACTCCGTCGCGACTTTGGTTTTTGCTAACGCTGGATTGGTTGCAAAGTATTTTTTGATGCCGTTAACGATGGATTCCACCAACTTGGCACGATAGGCATCGTCGTTCAGTCTGCGCTCTTCTTCTGGATTGCTGATAAAAGCTGTTTCAACAAGGATGGATGGAATGTCTGGCGATTTCAACACAGCAAATCCAGCCTGCTCCACTGAGCCCTTATGCAAGGTATTCACTTCGCCTATATTTTTGAGCACAAATTTACCCAATTTAAGACTGTCATTAATGGTGGCAGTTTGGGATAAATCGAGCAGCGTGCGCGCCAAGTTCATATCTTTATTATCTAAACTGACGCCACCTATGAGATCCGATTCATTTTCCTTTTTTGCCAAATAGCGCGCAGAAGCACTCGTTGCGCCTTTTTCAGACAAAGCAAATACAGAGGAACCACGTGCATCAGGACGAATAAAAGCATCCGCATGAACAGAGACAAACAAGTCGGCTTGCATGTTACGTGCCTTGACAACACGACCGTGTAAAGGGATAAAAAAATCGGCGTCACGCGTGAGAATGCCGCGCATATTGGGCTCCTCATCGATGCGCTGTTTAAGCTTTTTGGCAACCGCCAAAGTAATGTCTTTTTCACGCGAACCGTTAGCGCCTTTTGCACCAGGGTCTTCTCCACCATGTCCCGCGTCAATGGCAATAGTAATTAAACGCGTCCCATTTTGCGTGGCTGGCTTATTGGTCAGCGGCTTTTCAACAGCTTCTTCAGGTAGCACTTCAGTCGTCGGAATTGTCGTTTCAGATTTAATTTCAGCAGATTTATTTTCTACTGGCTTAGCCTCAACAGGCTTCTCCGCTGTTTTTTGTTCAGGGGCTTTTTGCTCTTGGGCAGAAGCGATCTCAGGTTGCTTATCCACCTTGCTTAACACCCCAGACAAAGGATCTTGCATAGGATAAACATCTAACACCAAGCGATGGTTATAACTACCTGCTGGCTGCAACATAAAAATATTGGGCTTAACTTCAACTTTCAAATCAATCACAACCCGCACAGTACCAGGCTTAAAGTTAGCTACGCGCACTTGCTTGATATAAGGGTCATTAGCGGAGATTTGATTAGCTAAAGCTTTCAAATTAGCGTTTAAATCCACGCCATCCAAATCCAGCACCAATCGATCTGGGTCTTTCAGCAATAACATTTTCTGGTTAATTTCGCTTGAAGCTTCGATGGTGATGCGCGTGTAGTCGGCGGCTGGCCAAACACGCGTGGCTGTAATATTGACAGCGGCATTCGCCAAAGTTGGCCATATGCTCAAAGCAATTATTAAGAGACGGTATAACGGTCTAAACATTGTTTTCCTACTGTGGTATTCGCTTTCAGTTCCAAGGCTCTTCCCTCACCTGCCAAGCTTAAATAAACATCAATATCGGCTTGAGGAATTAAATCACCAGCTTTATCTGGCCACTCCACCAAACAAATCGAATGGGCATTAAAATACTCTCTAAAGCCTGCAGCTTCCCACTCTTCCTCATCCGCGAAACGATACAAGTCAAAATGGTAAAAATTCACTGTCTCTTGGTTAATCATTAACTGGTAAGGCTCAACCAAAGTATAAGTTGGACTTTTAACCTTGCCAGAAAAACCTAAACCACGAAGCACCCCTCGCGTAAAAGTCGTTTTACCAGCACCCAAATTGCCATGCAGGTATACATTTACGCCTGCTTGCAAGCACAACCCAAAATCGGCACCCACATCTAATGTTGCTTGCTCATCGCGCAATGCCAGCCTATTTATTGACGATGGTGTAATATCTTGCCCCATATATGAATCAATCACCCGAAAAATTGCAGGCGCTCGCAAACAGCATTAAAAGCTGGGGTAAAGCCTTGGGGTTTAGCGAAGTTGGTATTACTGATACCGATTTGGCTAGTGCTGAACGTCATTATCAAGCTTGGATTGAAAAAGGCTTTCATGGTGACATGGATTATATGGCAAAACATGGCAATAAGCGCACTCAACCTGCTGAATTAGTCGACGGAACGGTGCGGGTAATTTCGGTACGCATGGATTACCAACCCCCAGCAGCGCAAGATGCAGAAGCGATTTTGTCTCAAAGCGAAAAAGCATTTATTTCACGCTACGCTTTGGGGCGCGACTACCACAAGGTTTTGCGTCAACGTTTACAAAAGTTGTGTGAAAAAATCCAACAAGAAGTCACTCACTTTGAAGCCGATTTTAACTATCGTGTTTTTACCGACAGCGCTCCTGTGCTTGAGGTTGAGTTGGCTGAAAAAGCTGGCCTAGGATGGCGCGGAAAACATACCTTACTTCTAAGCAGAGAAGCTGGCTCGTGGTTTTTCTTGGGCGAAATTTATATCAACCTGCCTTTACCCGTAGATGCCAAAGCAGCCAATCATTGCGGCACTTGCACAGCGTGCATTGATGTCTGCCCAACACAAGCAATTATTGCGCCTTATCAGTTAGATGCTAGACGCTGCATTTCCTATCTCACCATCGAGCTTAAATCTAGCATTCCCCTAGAATTTAGACCCCTCATAGGCAATCGTGTTTATGGTTGTGATGACTGCCAGCTCAGCTGCCCATGGAACAAATTCGGCCAACTCACTAAGCAAGATGATTTCCATGTCAGGCATGGCTTGGATGATGCGCTCCTGACAGAGTTGTTTGCTTGGGATCACGCCACTTTTGAGTCCAAAATGGCAGGGAGCGCTATTTACCGAATTGGATATGAGCAATGGCTACGTAATATTGCGGTTGGATTAGGCAACGCACAAACCTCTATCAAAATTATCCAATCACTCCAATCGCGTGCAAACGACCCTTCCAGCTTAGTGCGAGAGCACGTGGCTTGGGCATTACAACAACACACTTAAACGGTATAATCCTGCAAACCATTTTGATGCTATCCCTATAACAATGACTTCAAACGCATTCAAAAAACTCTCCTACGCCCTATTCACCTTCTTGGTGATTTTCGTTTTAGTCACTTTTAAACAGTACGGCATTAGCAACGATGAGTTAGTACAGCACACTTATGGGCAACTGCTTGTTAAGTTCTACGCGTCTGGCTTTGCAGATCAATCCGCTTTCACTTATAAAAATTTATATTTGTATGGTGGCTTTTTTGATTTAGTTGCCGCGTTATTAGAAAAAGCATTGCCGCTTTGGGTTTGGGATATTCGCCACTTACTATCAGCCATTTTTGGTTTAGTCGGCATGATGGGTGCTTACAAAATCACGCGTGAATTAGCCAATGAACGCGCAGCCTTTTTGACCTTACTCATGCTCGCACTGACAGGCGCATGGTCTGGTGCAATGTTCACCCATACCAAAGACGTGTCATTTGCCGCCTGCATGGTTTGGGCACTTTATTACACGCTACTTATTTCAAAACAACTGCCACAGGTTCCTCTCAAACTAAGCATCAGGCTTGGCATTGCCATCGGGCTGGCACTAGGTTTAAGGATTGGTGGCGCATTTGCAGTGATTTATTTGCTTTTATTAGTGCTGTTTGCCGCCTTATTGAACAGCAAAAAATTAGGCTCAAGAATCGCTTTCTGTTGGCAAGCCGCCAAGGGACTGATTCCTGCTGGCATCGTCGCTTTTGCTCTCATGGCTGCATGCTGGCCTTGGGGTGTTATGGGAGCAGATCACATTTTGATTGCTGCGAAATCGTTTTCACACTTTGCTTTTAACATGAACACGATTGCCGATGGCGAATGGATCAATATTGGCGATATTTCTCGCTTTTATTTATTTGAATATTTAGCAGTTCGTTTACCAGAGATTTTTTTGCTAGGCATTATGCTGGCAAGCTGTTTGTTGATTGCAAAGCTATCAAGGGTCGAAACCACTTATCGTGCATACTTATCAAACAAACTTCCTGAAATTATCCTTGCTATTGCGGTGCTGTTTCCGATTGTTTTTGTGCTGTATGACCGCCCTGCACTATATAACGGCGTACGCCATTTCACCTTTATTATTCCGCCACTGGCGATAGTGGCTGGTATCGGCCTTGCAAGAGCCTGGCAAGCCTTGGCTCAACACAAAGTCTGGCAAATCGGATTTGCCGCAATAGGCACAGCACTCACTTTAAATGCTGCTTATCTGATGTACTCACTGCATCCTTATGAGTACGTTTACTACAATCATTTTGCTGGCAAAAACATGCAAGCCATCGAGCACAAATGGGAAGCTGATTATTGGTCTAGCAGCCTGATTGATGCAGGTAAAATGTTGACAGACTACTTAAGCGCTGAGCAAAACAAACATCCGACCGAACATCAGGGACCCTATTACGTAGCTGTTTGTGCCGAGGCATTTCAAGGGCAAGCCTATCTAGACAAGCGTTTTCAAGTCACTGAAGATTGGGTCTTGGCCGACTTTTTTATGTCCAGCACTAATATGAACTGCGACCAAGTTTTAAAAGGCAAGATGGTTGGCACGGTTGAACGTTTGGGTGCCACGCTAGCCGTGGTAAAAGATAGGCGTGAGTTGCAAGGTGAAGACCGCCGACCACATGCGCCTCCAAGAAATTAGAACAGCATTAAGGACCTAGAATGTCTAATCGAAACAATATAACGCCACATGTGACTGTCATTGTCCCAGCATTTAACGAATCAGCGGCCATTGCACACACAGTCAGCAATATTGCGCATCACCTAAAAGCGCTCAGCAGCAAGTGGGATATTGTCGTGATTGATGATGGCAGCCGTGACAACACCGCCGAAGTAGTACGCAATTTAGACCAACAATTACAGACGACACTCGTTCGCTTTTCACGCAACTTTGGCAAGGAATATGCAATTACTGCAGGCTTGGAGCACGCTGAGGGTGATGTGGTCATTTGTATGGATGCAGACGGGCAACACTCCGCCGAGTTATTGAGCGAAATGCTCGCCAAATGGCGCGAAGGTTACGACATGGTTTATGCCGTTCGCCAAGACAGAAAAGTAGAGTCCGCCTTTAAGCGCTGGGGCTCTCGTGTTTTTTATCGGGCCATGAACTTAGGCGGCCAGATCGACATCCCTAAAGATGCTGGCGATTTTCGTTTAATGGATCAACAAGTGGTCCAAGCCTTGCTTTCACTACCAGAACGCAACCGCTTTATGAAGGGTATTTATGCTTGGGTGGGCTACAAATCAATAGGCATCCCCTACTTCCCATTAGAGCGCACGCATGGCGAAAGCACTTTCTCCAAACTTAAACTGGCACAACTTGCTTGGACTGGCGTCACCAGCTTCTCTGCCATGCCCTTGCGTTTAGCTAGCGCAGTGGGCGGGCTTTTGGCGTTTATGGCGTTTATTTACGGCATTTGGGTGGTAATTGATAAACTGTTTTTTAGCGAGTCTATCCCTGGTTGGCCAACCGTAGTGGCTAGCATGATGTTTTTAGCTGGCGTTCAGCTTTTGTTTATTGGTATTTTGGGTGAGTATTTGGCACGCGTTTACGATGAAGTGAAGGGACGCCCTTCTTACATCGTGGCAGAGGTCAGCAAACCATTCAGCAGCAAATCCAAAGCAGCTCGCGCCAAGGTTGCAAAACCTACTGATAACGACTTATGGTCAAATGACACCCCATAAAACTTCTATCTCTTGGTTTACCCTGATAGGTGCAATTGCGGCATTGGTTCACTATATTGCAGCGGTTTCTCTAGAAGGCTTTAGCTGGTTATCAGCACCGCATGCCAACATTGTGGGCTTCTTGCTAGCCTTTCCAGTCAGTTATTTTGGTCATCGACAGTTTAGTTTCGCCCATCATTCAAGCACGCATCAACGCGCTTTGCCGCGCTTTTTTTCGGTGGCCTTGCTTGGCTTTTTAGGTAACCAAAGTTTAGTTGTAGCAGGTCTACTGTTCACCGCCCTGCCTTTTTGGTTAATTCTGGGAGTTGTGATGGTAATCGTTGCCATCAGCACTTATCTTTTAAGTCACTTTTGGGCGTTTAAAGCTTAGTTATGCGCTTAATTTTATGTGCCGATGATTACGCCCAATCTCAAGGGATTGATGATGCGATTATTCAGCTCATTCAGCAAAAGAAACTGAGTGCTGCTTCCTGCATGACCTTAAGTCCACGCTGGCACAAATCAGCTAAGCGCATTACCCCAGCAATCAGAAAACAAGCGGCTATTGGCCTGCATCTTGATTTTACCCATTTCAGCCCAGCCGTCAGTCATCCCAAATTGATAGCTCTTAGCTATCTTAGGCTGCTTAATAAACAACAGGTGACGCAACACATTCATCATCAATTGGATTTGTTTGAAAAAGCACTAGGCACGCCACCAGATTATGTGGACGGCCATCAGCACGTACATCAACTGCCTCAAATTAGAGAGACCTTAATTGAGATCTTATCAAAGCGATATCACGGCCACCTGCCTTGGTTGCGCATCGCAAGGCCACCTCTCAATGAAGGTTTAAAGGGGTGGATTATTAGGCGGCTAGGTGCCAATGCTTTGCAACAGAAAGCGCAAAAAACAGGGTTCGATTTTTCTGATTGCTTATTGGGTGTGTATGAATTTAGGGGCGACAAAACCAGCTACAAACATCGCTTAATCAACTGGCTAACAGATGCAAAAAAACATGAAAGCGATCATGCTGCGATATTAATGTGCCACCCAAGCACTGAGTCGGCAGATCAAGATGCTATTTATGGCGCGAGATTAGTGGAGTTTGATGTCTTGAATAATGAGCTTGATGCGCTACTCAAAACGCATCAGGTCGAACTAGTCCAATCGCCAGCGCTAAAATTAAGTGCGCTAACAAGTAACTTAAGCAATTAGCTTAAGTTACTGATATCGACCAAGCCTGCATTACGCATGGTCTTCTTTTTGACTTTTTTAGCAGCCGTCACCTGTTTTTGCATTTGGCAATACTCTCTACCGTAATCACCACCTGTTTCATCAGGCTCGTAATAGTGGTTGGTGTATGCCCAACGTTTGCTAGAAATCGGCGCAACATCAGCAATGCCCGTACTAAATTCCGCACTTCGTCTGTTGGTTAGATTAAAGGTCAACGCCATTTTGTAGCCATTAGCAATCGCCTGACCTTTATAAACCACTTCGTTTTCAGTTTCGGTCGTAAAGTCGTAAACACCAAAATTTCCGTGACTATTGGCTCGATTAAGTTTTAAGGTCGCAAACACCTCGTATTCACCAACTTTATTATTGCTACCTTTGCATGCGTAAACGCCACTAAAATTTGGACCCTCAAAACTAGGCGCCTCTTCGCTGGCAAAAGCATGGAGTGAGCAAGCAAATAAAGCGGCCAAGAGTAAAGGTTTCATCCAATTTTTCATTGAGTTCAATTTTCGGGTTAATGGGGCGTTAAAAAAGTCGTCATTGTAGCCTGTTGCTTTGAAGCTTAGTGATAATTCCTGCCTCATTTGTCAGGTTTTTTATAGATAAATTCAATCTGCGGTTTTAACATTTTGTTTTTGTTGCTGGCTAGATTATGATGTTCGCTTTGCGGTGCTTACTGATTTAGTGCCTGCCGCCTAAATTTAGGCAAAGCAATGCAGCGCTTTTAATACTAAGACTTTATGTCCAAAATAACCGTCCCGTCGATATCACGCTATTGCGTTTTCAATTTTGCCTTACTGGCCTTAATTTTAGTTTGGTTTTGGCATCAAAATCAGGCTGTTCAAATGCCTGAAGCGACTCTGGGCAACAATGAGAAGATACAGTGCGTTTCTTATTCCCCTTATTACAGAGACGGCGTTACACCGCTCAACATCAACACCAAAATCAGCCCAGAACAAATCGACCATGATTTAGCGATTCTTTCTAAGAAATTTGCTTGCGTTCGCATTTATTCGGTTGGACAAGGCTTGGATCATGTGCCTGAAGCCGCGAAAAAACTGGGCATGAAAGTTTATTTGGGTGCCTGGATAGGCTGGATTAAAAAACTCAATGAAAAAGAGCTTACGCTAGCGATTGCTCTCGCCAACCAATACCCAGAAACGGTAAAAGCCCTGATTGTGGGCAATGAAGTGTTGTTGCGTGGTGAACAGTCCGAAGCCTCCCTAAAAGCTTATATCGAGCGGGCAAAGCAATCAGTTCGAGTCCCTGTGACCTACGCGGACGTGTGGGAGTTTTGGCGCAAACACCCCAAACTCGAAAGCTCAGTAGATTTTGTCACCGTTCACATTCTTCCTTATTGGGAAGACCAGCCACAGCCCATCGATCGCGCGATTGATCACACCAAAAACATTATGCATATTCTGCAAACCAGTTTTCACAAACCTATTTTAATTGGTGAAACAGGCTGGCCTGCGACGGGCAGACAAAGAGAAGGCGCTCAACCCGGCGCGCTTAATCAGGCACTTTATATACGCAGCTTCTTGCAAGTCGCTAAAGAAAAACAATGGAATTACAACTTAATCGAAGCATTCGATCAGCCTTGGAAACGCAAACTAGAAGGTACCGTTGGCGGCTATTGGGGAATATACACCGCCAACTTTCAGCAGAAATTCTCTTTCTCAGGCCCTGCTTCAGAACGCCATGATGGCGCTAAACCATTACTCGCTGGCTTATTTGGCGGGATTTTGTTTTTGGGCTTGGGATTACTTAGCAGCAAGCTCAATTTAAAAGTAGCGCTCGCTTGGTTTACTCTCGGCGCATTAGCTGGAATTTTTGCCTTGCTGCAATACGAATATTTATTGGCCGCTTGCCGCACCCCCCAGGAATGGCTGACATTGGGCGGCGTTGCTGTATTGGGATGGATCAGCTTACTCAGTATTCCTATTTATTTATCTAAACAAAGTGCTTGGGCAAAAGCTTTAATTCAAACCACCAGCATCGTGCTGATGTTGGCCGCACTCACCGCCAACTACTTACTTGTCATGGATGGACGCTACCGTGATTTCTCAATTAGCTTATATGCCCTACCCATTATTCAAATTGCGATTGGTTTAAGCCTAGCGCAACAACGCATGCGCTTTCAAACGAAGCTGCTTAAATGGCTAGGCATTTTGTTGCTAATAAGCGCGTCTGCTTGCGTATCGTTAGAACCCACCAATCTTTTAGCGTGGGCATGGCTAGGCCTCAACTTAATGCTTAGCTTTATTCATTGGCCCCAAAAAATTTGATACCCCCACTTAGAAAAATTTATGTTTTTAACGATTAAAAAATTCATTAAACCTTTTTTATTTGCAACGCTGATCGCGCTGCTGCATTTTGGTATTTGGAGCATCTTCAATCGCGCCTTACCCGTGATGAATGCACCACCCATTGTGAATGGTTTTGCTTATAGTGGATTTCAAGAAAACCAAAGCCCACTTGAAAAAGAGTATCCAAGCACCGCTGAACTTGAGCAGGATTTAAAACTACTCAAACCCCTCACCAACCGCATTCGTATTTATGGCGCACTTGAAAACAGCGAAGTGACGGGCTTGGCTTCAAACCTTGGCTTTGAGGTGACCGCTGGCGCTTGGTTAAGTCCAGACGTTAACGCCAATCGACGTGAGATTGAGGCCTTGAAAGCCAAAATGAAAAACTACCCACACATTGAGCGTGTCATTGTGGGTAACGAGGTGTTGTTACGTAATGACCTCACCGTCGATGAATTAGCTGCGTATTTGGATGAGGTACGGGCAAAAACCAAAGTGCCTGTATCCACTGCAGAACCTTGGCACGTTTGGCTAAAAAACCCTGAACTAGTCAAACACGTGGACTATATCGCCGTCCATTTATTGCCTTATCACGAAGGCGTTCCCGTTGATAAAGCCGTAGATTATGCCTTGCAACGCTATCAAGAGTTGATGGATACCTACCCTCGTAAAAAGATTGTTATTTCTGAAATTGGCTGGCCTAGCCATGGACCGACGCTCGGGGCAGCTATCGCTTCTGACGTTAATCAAGCTAAATTTGTGCGTGAATTTTTAGCCAAATCCGCTGGCAAGAATTATGACTACTATTTGATGGAAGCCTTTGACCAGCCTTGGAAACAGGCGCTAGAAGGCTGGGCTGGCGCTTATTGGGGCATGTTTGATGCAGAGCGCCATGAAAAATATTCGCTACAAGGCGCTGTTGCAAAAGACGACCGCTGGGAAGAAAAAGCGCTTTGGGCAAGCCTGTTAGGTTTCTTCCCCATATTATTTATTGCTTACCGTTTTAGGCACTGGGGCTGGGGTGGTCGCTTATCCATGGCAATTTTATTGCAAGCTTGCATTACCACCTTAGTGGTCGCCTGGAACTTGCCAGGTGATTATTACTATACCTTGCGAGATTTTGTGGTGCTGATTGCTTTGATTATAGGCATGGCGCTCACCTCTGCAGTGCTTATGATTTACGGCGTTGAGTTTAGCGAGGTGATGTTTAAAGGCGGCTGGAAGCGTCACTTTAAACGCGCAACCCCATTAGCCAAAGACCAAGAGCTTTTTGTTTCCATACATCTGGCCTGTTATAACGAGCCACCTGCGATGGTGATTACCACGATTGAAAGCTTGGCTAAACTCAATTACAGCAACTTTGAAGTGATTGTGGTGGACAACAACACCAAAGACGAAGCCAAGTGGAAACCGATTGAAGCCTACATGGCCAAGATGCCTAAAAACTTTAAGTTTTTCCATTTGCCACAGTGGCCAGGCTTTAAAGCCGGTGCACTTAACTTTGCACTCACACAAACTAACCCTAAAGCGCAAGTTGTGGGGGTGGTAGATGCAGACTATGAGGTAACGCCTGACTGGTTATCTGACCTAGTACCACACTTTATGGATGAAAAAGTCGCTGTGGTTCAAGCGCCACAAGCGCATCGTGATTGGGAAAACAACTTCTTCCGCCGCATGAGCAACTGGGAATTTGAAGGCTTCTTCCGCATTGGCATGCACCACCGCCACGAGCGAAATGCATTAATTCAGCATGGCACCATGACTCTGGTGCGTTACGAGCCACTCATGGCGCATGGCCAGTGGTCAGAATGGTGCATTTGCGAAGACACCGAGTTAGGTTTACGCCTACTAGAAAATGGCTACGAGCTACGCTACGTCGATGATACTTTCGGACGAGGGCTCACCCCTGCCGACTTTAAAGCACTTAAATCACAGCGCTTCCGCTGGGCATTTGGCGCGATGCAAATTCTCAAACATCACTTCAAGCATCTGATTGGTGACTCCACGCTTACCTTCGGTCAGCGCTATCACTTTTTAACAGGCTGGTTCGGCTGGCTGGGCGATGCCTTGCAACTGATATTCACCATAGGTTCGATTGCCTGGTCAGTTGCCATGCTGGCATTCCCGACGGCATTCAGCTTACCCGTCAGAATTATGATTATGCCTATCCTTTGCTTCTTGGCGATTAAGGCAGCACTTGGTCCCGTGCTTTACCGCAAAACCATGAAGCATTGTGGTTGGATGGATATTTTTGGCGCTTCACTAGCCAGCTTAGGCTTGTCTCACGCAATTGCTCGTGGGGTAATGATGGGGCTGATTAAAAAAGATGGGGTTTTCAAGGTAACAGCCAAAGGCAAAGTGCTTAATCTGAATAAGTTTGAAATTCTTAAGCCGATTATCGAAGAGGTCAGCTTATTAACCGCCTTGCTTATTTGCGGGTTGGCCATGCTGGTTACGCGCGGTTTTACCAATATTGATGCGCAACTTTGGGTGGCGATGTTAATGTTGCAAGCCTTGCCTTACGCCAGCGCCTTAGCCTGCCAAATTATTGCACAGCGACCCGATACACCTAGCAAGTAATCAGTACAGAGTAATTAAGCAGATAACCAGGCAGCGCCGACAATCCCTGCCTGGTCTTGTGCGCTAGAAATCTCTATACGGACTTTTCCTCGTAGCACTGGAATTAAGTCTGTGTTTAATTGGGCATCAAATGCAGGCTGCATTAAATCCCAAGCTTGGCTCACACCGCCACCGATCACAACACGCTCAATATCCACCACTTTTAAAATATGAGCCAAAGCCTGCGCTAGGGATTTTGCGGCGATGTCGAAAGACTCTTGAGCCAACACATCCCCTCGCCTTGCTAAATTTGCAAGTTCTTCAGCACTCAATAACTGCGCGGTGACCTCCTGATAGCTCTTGCTAATCCCCGATGCAGAGGCATATTGCTCCAAACAGCCATAATTGCCACAACCACATAATCGACCTAAGGGATGCGTGATGATATGGCCAACTTCCATCGCAAACCCGTGCTCACCGGCAATCGCTTTACCAGCTTGCACCAAGCCACCACCGACGCCAGTGCCAAGCCCAATGTAAATTAAACCTTGTGACGCTGGAATGGCATTCAGTAAATATTCTCCATAAGCAGCAACCAAGGCATCGTTTTCCACGCGCACTGGGCGCTGAATTTTTTGGCTGAGCGCTGTTGCAAAATCGATATTGTGCAAACCAGGCAAATTGGGCGATGAAGCCAGAATGCCGGTTTGAGGATCAATAAAGCCTGGAAAGCCAATGCCAATTGAACTCACTTCAGCATACTCACTAAGTGTTTGCTGAAGCCCTAGACTCATAGCATCGACAATTTGGTTTAATGCTTGATCTGGCGCATTATTTCTACATATAGCGGCGAAATCAGCATGAATGCGTTGCTCATGCACCACCTTTAAATCTTGCACAACACCAATACGCAAATTAGTGCCGCCGACATCCACACCGATTCTTAAACTCATAGCGCAGTCTCGATTAAAGGGTGACGTTGATAATGATGAATAGCTGACGCGAATTCACGCACCATTTCGTCACTTAGTTGTGACCATTCAAAGCGCCATTGCCAGTTATTTTCAGTCGTGCCAGGGGTGTTCATACGGCACTCACCACCTAAGTGCAAAATATCCTGCATCGGAATAATCGCTAAACAGGCTGTTGAGGATAAGGCCAAATCAATCAGCGCTTTCGGCATCTCAATTTGATCTGGATTCAAGGCCCAATCAGACTGCATGTAGCGATAAAACGGTTGTTTTTGCTCATCCGATAAGCTTGTAAACCATCCGAGCGTGGTGTCGTTATCATGTGTACCTGTGTAAACAACACTATTTTCTGGGATGGCGGCTGGCAAATAAGGGTTATCTGGGCTGCCATCAAAAGCAAACTGCAAAATTTTCATGCCAGGCAAATTAAAGTGCGCGCGCAAAGCATCCACTTCCGGCGTGATAATCCCCAAGTCTTCCGCCACTAAAGTGACCGTTGGAAGTTGATTTACAATCGCTTGCAATAAAGCTCCACCAGGCGCCTTTACCCAGGTGCCGTGTATAGCAGTAGGTTCATGCGCTGGAATCTCCCAAGCCGCTTCCAAGCCTCTGAAATGGTCTATACGCACCATATCAAACATGGCATTTTGCGTACGCATTCTATCTAGCCACCACTGAAAGCCATTGGCTTGCATCACATCCCAACGATAATGCGGATTTCCCCAGCGCTGACCAGTTTCTGAGAAGTAGTCTGGGGGCACGCCAGCTACTACGGTCATGTTGAGATTTTCATCCAACTTAAATAAAGCAGCCTGCGCCCAAACATCCGCGCTGTCGTAAGAGATGAAAATAGGAATGTCTCCAAACAAGGCGATATTTTTGCTATTGGCGTAGGCTTTTAGCTTGTGCCACTGATCAAAGAAAAGGTGTTGCGTAAACTTAATCAAATTGATTTCATCACTAAAATCAATTTTTATTTGCTCGATAGCCTCAGCCTCGCGCAGCTTTTGTGGGGCCGGCCAATCATGCCAACAAGTCTGCTGATATTGCTTTCTCAGCACCATAAACAAAGCAAAGTCATCAAGCCAATGGCTTTGTGTTTGGCAAAAAGCAGCAAATGATGCCTGTGCCTCAATACGGCCAAGTTGCTTAAAATTCTCAAAGGCTTTTTGTATTAAGGCATCGCGGCTTAAGACTGAATTCAAATCCTCTTCAGTCAACCAGCCTTGTGTTTGCAATGATGCCAAGGATATTAAGGCAGGATTGCCAGCGTGTGCCGATAGACATTGATAAGGAGAGCCATCGCCATGCGGCATATTGAGAGGCAAAGTCTGCCAAACCGTCGCGCCCGTTTGAGCTAGAAAATCGACAAAACGAAAAGCATCTTCACCCAAATCGCCTTTAGGTAAAGAAGTGATGTGCAATAGAACGCCTGCGCGCCGTTGCTCCAGTATGTGCGTTATCGTTGCCAATATCAGCTCTCTTGCCCTCTACGCATGGTACCCCCCACCGCTGGGTCGCCTGCACCTTGGCTAATCGGCTGACTCAAAGTTTGAGGAATGGGTAACTTCAACAAGCGATACAAATTAGCTAGGTTGCGACGATACAGCCTATCAAAACTATCAACGCTTACCGAAGAGTTGTAATCGCCAAACCACCAAAACCAATCCGAACCTTCGCATATCGAGAGCTGTCGCTCACAAGCCGCTGATTCCATTTCGCTCAATAATCCGGATTGCATCACTTGGTCGTATTGTTTTTTGGCATCACACAACAAATCCCAAGCTAAATTTTTATCCGCGGAGCCTATCCAAGTACTAAAGCTGCCATATACCCAGCTACCAGCGGCCACTTTCGGCAAATCAGGCATATCAATTTTTTTGTGTTTATTGGCACGCTCAACAACATCACCAAAAGTCGTCATTTCAATATGCGCATGCTCTGTTAAGGCTTCATACAGCTCGTTCAAGAAATAATAAGCGTTATAAGGGTAGTATTCCCAGGCATTTTCACCGTCGAGTATCACACTCACTACACGATGCTCGTCGCTGTCATTGTCTGCATAAATCGCTTCTAGCGAGGCGATGAAATCAGCCACCGCTTCACTGGCATGTAATTTTGAATATTCAAAACCTATCTTATCTGAGAGATTGTCGTCTCTAAAGAAACAGGTGATTTCGTTCACACCATTACTGATGCGATAGGGTCGATACAAGTACTCGTCTCGACTGGGAATGGCGCCAGTCTCGGAGGATTTGTACAGGCTATTCGCCAACACGCCCTCGCCTGTTGCTGCCCAAGCGACCCCTTGCTCAGCCATCAATAGCAAGCCTGCTTGAGAAACTGCACCTTCTGCTGGCCACATACCTACTGGCAACTCACCGAAGCGCTTCTGATGCGATTTTTTTGCTGACTCCACATGCGCTTTTGCTCTTAAGCGGCCACCTGGATAACTAGTGCAGGTAGGCAATGGGGCGAAAGGCATAGCGTCACGCGTGGATTTAAAATCTAACAGCAAAGGTAAAATCGGGTGGTAATGAGGTGTGCTGGAAATTTCGATTTGACCTGATGTTTGGAGCTTTTTGTAGCGTGGAATCAAGTCTGCAATCAGTTCGCCTATCAATTTAAATAAGGCTGCGCGCTCTTCATAAGTAAATTGACTGCCCTTTTCTAGCAAGCTTTGCACAAAAGCATTATTACGACGAATACTTTCACCCGTCCAAGCCAGGTGATACCAAACGAGCAAATCTGCCATATATTGGCCAGACAAATAATTTGAAGCTGTTGAGCCTTGCACTTGGAGCGCGTTATAAATGTTCAATAGGCGTTGGTAATGCGCAAACGGCTCCAACATCTTTTCGTGATGACTTTTAAAGCAACTATCAACAATTAAGCAGCGCTCGTCTTTATTGAGATACTCGAGATTTTCACGTGCCAGCATTGCCAGCAAAGGGTCACGAATATGCCCACTAAGAAATTGCTCTTCATAATCTTCAAGCTGGTCAAGCAACACAGGCACAAAATTAAATGTCGCTTTTGCCTTTGGATTGGCTTCTAAGTGATAAGCCATGTCGGTGTAATCCTTCATGGCATGAAGATAAGTCCAAGGCAAAATATATTGCCCTGAGATAGTGTCCCGATAATCAGGTTGGTGCATATGCCAATAAAGATTCAAATACAGCTTAGGTTTTTGCACCGCCAAAATAACAACCTTTCTAACTCAAATAAACGACGAAATAAATTAACGCACTCTGTGTGTGGGCTGACCTAGCATGCTTGCAGTCACTAAGGTGATGCCTTTTTCTGATACGTAAAAACGTTTTTTATCCAAAGCCAAATCAAAGCCGATTTCCATGCCATCAGGAATGCTTGCGCCTTTATCGACAACAACGCGTTTCAGCTTCACATGGCGGCCAACCTCTACATTAGGCATGATGACTGAGTCTTCTATCTCGCTGTAACTATGCACATGCACATCAGAAAATAAGACGGATTGATTGATGACGGCACCGCTGATAATGCACCCACCAGAAATGAGCGAATCTGTCGCCATGCCACGCCTTTCATCGCTATTGAACACAAACTTTGCCGGTGGCAACTGTTCTTGATAAGTCCAAATCGGCCAGTCCGCATCGTATAAATTAAGCTCTGGTGTGACTTTAGTCATTTCCATATTGGCTTCCCAATAGGCATCCACAGTTCCCACGTCGCGCCAATAATAGGTCTGATTTTCGCGACCGATGCAACTGTCGGTAAAGCGATGTGCAAATACACGATATTTGCTAATGATTTGCGGAATCACATTTTTACCAAAATCATGCTCAGATTTCGGGTCATCGGCATCGCGTATCAGCTGCTCGTACAAAAATGCCGCATTAAATACATAAATACCCATGCTGGCGAAAGCTTGGGTTGGGTTATCAGGCAAGGCGTCTGGCTTTTCTGGTTTTTCTTTGAAGTCGATCACTCTGTCTGCCGCATCTACCCCGATGACGCCAAAAGCCTTCGCATCTTCAATCGGCACATTAATACAGGCCACTGTCATATCAGCCTGATTGCGTACGTGAGTGGCTAACATTTGGCCGTAGTCCATTTTATAAATGTGGTCGCCTGCCAATATCAAGACATACTCAGCGCCTATGTTGCGAATAATGTCTAAGTTTTGATAGACCGCGTCTGCCGTGCCCTTGTACCAGTCTTCAGCCACACGTTGCTGCGCTGGCCAGATTTCAACAAATTCATTAAATTCACCGCGTAAGAAACCCCAGCCGCGCTGGATGTGTTGAATCAGACTGTGAGATTTATATTGCGTTGCCACACCGATACGGCGAATGCCAGAATTAATGCAGTTTGAAAGCGGGAAATCGATAATACGAAACTTGCCTCCAAACGGGACAGCGGGCTTAGAACGAAGGTCCGTCAGATCTTTTAAGCGAGTACCACGCCCACCAGCCAGAATAAGCGCCACAGTATTTTTGGTGAGGTTACTAATAAAACGTGATGAAGCCATCTCTTGCTGCATGATTCTCGCTCCTACAATTTATAGTTTTATACTTGACATCAAGTTGAACTAAGCCCTAAATATAGACGCATTTAGCACTTTTTAACCTGCAATCCCCTTAGAGCCATTATAGACACGTTAAATAAGCACAATCTAGAGGGTTTTGTTAGTTTTAATCAATATTATTAGAAATATTTACTTTGCCAAAAGACGAACACCTCATTCAGCTCAATTTAATTCTTGATGCTAAACATCATGACCCCTTTTCTTTTTTAGGCTTGCATGCACTAAAAACAGAAAAAGAGAGTCAATCAGTTCAAGTGTTTAGGGCTTTTTTACCCTATGCTTCCGAGCTTGAATTAAATACATCTCAAGGCTGGCAAACCTTAACCAAGGTTCATCCACATGGCCTATTCGAGTGGCAAGGCAATAAAGGTGTTACAAGCCCTTGCAAACTCCGCATCAAGCAGCACGAGCAAACCATAGAGACTTTCGACGTTTACTCATTTGCACCCATGTTAACAAGCGACGAATTACATTTATTTGGCGAAGGCAATCTAAAACAAGCTTACAAAACGATGGGAGCACAGCTTTGCCAACACCAAGGAATCTCGGGGGTACGATTTGCAGTATGGGCGCCCAATGCCGAACGCGTGAGCGTCATAGGCAACTTTAATGAATGGGATGGTCGCGTACACCCTATGCGCAACCATGGCTCAAGTGGCGTATGGGAAATTTTTATCCCCGGCTTAACTACCGACGCCTTATACAAATTTGAAATACGGCAGCGGCACACTAGTCATACTTTGGTTAAGACAGATCCTTATGGCTTTAGCTTCGAAGCGAGACCTGGTAGCGCAGCCAAAGTTAGCGCGCCAAATGAGTACCAATGGCAAGATCAAGCATGGCTGCAGAAACGCAGCGAAAGAGACTGGTTGCACGCGCCATTTAATTGCTATGAAGTGCATTTAGGCTCTTGGAAACGCAACGCTGAAGGTCAGTTTCTTAATTACCGAGAGCTGGCCGACCAATTAATTAGCTATGTGCAAGAGATGGGTTACACCCACATTGAGCTAATGCCCGTTTCCGAGCATCCTCTAAATGAATCTTGGGGCTATCAAACCACAGGTTATTACGGCGTTACCAATCGTTACGGAACGCCTGACGAGTTTCGCTATTTTGTTGATGCCTGTCATCAGGCCAATATTGGCGTGATTTTAGACTGGGTACCCGGTCATTTCCCTAAAGATGATTGGGCTCTCGCCCGCTTCGATGGCACAGCGTTATATGAGCATGAAGACCCAAGGCTGGGAGAGCACCAAGACTGGGGCACTTATATCTTCAACTACGGCCGTAACGAAGTGCGCAATTTTCTGATTGCCAATGCCCATTACTGGCTGAATGAATTTCATATTGACGGCCTGCGTGTCGATGCTGTTGCTTCCATGCTCTATCTGGATTACTCGCGCAAAGCAGATCAATGGCTGCCCAACAAATTTGGTGGCCGTGAAAATCTAGACGCCATCGATTTTTTGAAACAACTGAATGTGATGGTGCATCAAGACTTTCCTGGCGCCCTGACCATTGCTGAAGAGTCTACTTCATGGCCAATGATTTCTCGTCCAGTTTATTTAGGGGGGCTAGGCTTTTCAATGAAGTGGAATATGGGTTGGATGAACGACACTCTATCCTACTTTGAAAACAATCCTGTTCACCGACGTTACCATCACAATAAGCTCACGTTCGGGCAACTTTACGCCTATAGCGAGAATTTTGTATTGCCTTTTTCGCACGACGAAGTGGTACATGGCAAACATTCACTATTAGACAAAATGCCTGGCGACGCATGGCAAAAATTTGCCAATTTGCGACTACTGCTTACGCATCAAATGTGCAGTCCTGGCAAAAAACTGAACTTTATGGGTAATGAATTTGGACAAGGTCGAGAATGGAACGTCAACGCCAGTCTGGATTGGCACTTATTGAATGAAGATTGGCATCAAGGCATCAAATTAGCCAGCCACGACTTAAATCAACTGTATAAATATTTACCTGCATTTCACGATTTAGATTTTCAACCGCAAGGTTTCGAGTGGATAGACTGCCAAGATGCCGACCAATCCGTTTTGAGTTATACGCGTCGAGCACGCGATAATAGCTTTGTTATTGCTGCGTTTAACTTTACGCCCGTGCCGCGCCATCAGTATCGACTAGGCGTGCCACAAGCTGGCACCTACGCAGAAATTTTTAATAGCGACGCCCAATATTATGGCGGCAGCAATATTAGCAATGGCACAAGCATACACACCGAGCCCACTGCTTGGATGGGGCAAGCGCAATCCATTTCAATCAGCTTGCCGCCATTGAGTGGCATCATTTTGCAAATCAAATGAGCTGAATCAATCAAATTCACGATAAATAATTTATAATATCGTGATAATTAAACAAGCCAATAAAGCATGACAAATCCAACAACAACGCCAGCATGGCAAGCCCTTAGCGAGCATTACAAAAACATCTTCCCCGTCCAAATGCGCGACCAATTCGCTGAGGATGCTAAACGCTTTGAAAAATTCTCATTAAAATTCAATGACTTTTTGCTCGATTACTCCAAGCAACGCATCAATGAAGAAACCATGAGTTTGCTCACCAAACTTGCGCGTGAGTGCGAGATTGAAAGCTGGCGCGAGCGTATGTTTGCAGGCGAAAAAATCAACTTTACCGAACAACGCGCAGTCCTTCACACCGCCCTTCGCAACCGCAGCAGCAAACCTGTATTGGTTGACGGAAAAGATGTCATGCCAGAAGTTAATCGCGTTTTGGCGCAGATGCGCAAATTCAGCGAAAGCGTACGCAAGGGTGAATGGAAAGGCTACACAGGTAAACGCATCACCGACATCGTGAACATCGGTATCGGCGGCTCTGATTTGGGCCCTGTCATGGTATGCACCGCCCTACAGCCATACGCGCAAAAAGATTTGCATGTGCATTTTGTATCTAATATTGATGGCACGCACTTAGCCCAAGCCTTAGAGCAGTGCGATCCAGAAACTACTTTATTCATCGTAGCTTCAAAAACTTTCACCACACAGGAAACCATGACCAATGCGCGTTCAGCACGCACTTGGTTTATGCAAGCAGCAAAAGACCCTGCACACATTGCAAAACACTTTGTGGCACTCTCAACCAACGCCATGGCGGTTCAAGAGTTTGGGATAGATCCATCCAATATGTTTGAATTCTGGGATTGGGTTGGCGGTCGTTATTCCTTGTGGTCAGCCATCGGATTGTCTATCGCGCTTTACATTGGCATGGACAACTTTGAAGCCTTGCTTGCGGGCGCACATGAAATGGACAACCACTTCAGAACCGCCCCATTAGAAAAAAACATGCCTGTTATTCTGGCATTGCTAGGTGTTTGGTATAACAACTTTTTTGAAGCCGAAACTCAAGCGATCTTGCCATACGATCAAGGGCTATCGCGATTCCCAGCCTATCTACAGCAAGGCGACATGGAAAGTAATGGCAAGTTTGTTAATCGCGCAGGTGAAAGAGTTGCTTACAGTACCGGCCCAATTATTTGGGGTGAGCCTGGTACCAATGGCCAGCACGCTTTCTACCAACTCATTCATCAAGGCAACAAATTAATTCCTTGTGATTTTATTGCCCCGCTCAAAAGCCAATACAGTATCGGCGAGCACGGGGACGAGCATCACAAAACCTTGCTTTCCAATATCTTCGCGCAAACTAAAGCTTTAATGCAGGGCAAAACCGCAAAAGAAGTTAAAGCGGAGCTTGAAGCGCAAGGTATGGATCACCACACCATTATGACTTTAATGCCGCACCGCGTATTTGGCGGCAATCGCCCAACCAACACGCTGTTAATTGATGAGTTGACGCCTACAGCTTTAGGTAAGCTTATTGCACTTTATGAGCACAAAATTTTCGTGCAAGGCATTATCTGGAACATTAACTCTTTCGACCAATGGGGCGTTGAATTCGGCAAGCAAATCGCTCAGAAAATCTTGCCTCAACTCTCCAGCAAAGACAAAGTGACCGACCATGACAGCTCGACAAACTCGCTGATTAATCACTTTAAAGAAAAGACTAGAAAGCACTAAATAAAAAAGCGGCCTTAAGCCGCTTTTTTATTATCTATCTATTCAACTCACCCGTTATTAATCTACTCGCTTGTTTTATTAGCCTCCGGCTGATTGCGCATAAAATCTGCCACTTGCCATAAAGCTTGCGCCAAACGCACCACCATAGGCTCTTCCATACCAATATCATGCATTGCTCTCACCATGCAAAACATCCATTGATCGCGTTCTGATTCGCCAATTGGAAAGGGTAAATGGCGCTTACGCAACATAGGGTGACCGTATCGCTCGATATAAAGCGAAGGACCACCAGACCAGCCTGTAAGAAACATAAATAGCTTTTCACGCGCTTCTGTGAGGTCTTTTTGATGCATCGCACGAATACCGGCTGCGCGAGGATCACTGTCCATCACATCGTAAAATCGCTCTACCAACTCACGAATTTTTTCCGCGCCACCTAAATCTTCAAACAGCGTAGTTTTACTACTGCCTACCTCGCCAATTTCAATTGCCATGACTAATCGTTCGCGACTGGTTTAACTAAGCTTGCGGCTTGCTTTGCACGTGTTCGAGCTTCATCAACATTCTTGCCTGTCGATAGCGCAACACCCATACGACGGCGCTCAAAGGACTCTGGCTTACCGAATAAACGAATATCTGTATCTGGCACTGCCAATGCTTGCTCAACATTATCAAAACTCAGGTCTTTAGATTCCACACCGCCATAAATCACCGCGCTGGCTGCGGGAGAGCGCATTTCAACATTGACAGGCAAGCCTAGAATCGCGCGTGCATGCAACTCAAACTCATTAAAACGCTGACTAGCCATGGTCACCATGCCGGTGTCGTGTGGACGTGGACTGACTTCAGAGAACCACACTTGATCACCCTTCACAAAAAGCTCAACGCCAAATAAACCTAGACCACCTAGATTTTCAGTCACGGCTTTTGCCACGCGTTGCGCTTCTGCCAAAGCTTTACTGTTCATCGCTTGTGGCTGCCAACTTTCAACATAATCACCTTTTTGTTGTAAGTGCCCGATTGGATCGCAGAAATAAGTCTCCACCTCACCCTTGGCATTTTTGGCACGCACAGTGAGCAAGGTGATTTCATAATCAAAATCAATTTGCCCCTCTACAATCACCACACCTTGGTTAACACGCCCTGCAGATGCCGCATAATCCCAAGCGACTTTAACTTCATCCGCACTGATAATTCGAGACTGGCCTTTGCCTGAAGATGACATAGTGGGTTTAATAAAGCATGGATACCCAATCCCCGCATCAATCGCATCCTGCAGCTCTTGTTGGCTATGTGCGAAAGCATAAGGAGAGGTTGGCAAACCTAAAGTTTCTGCTGCCAAGCGGCGAATTCCTTCACGATTCATGGTTAGTTGAACCGCGCGCACAGTTGGTATGACTTGAGCAAGGCCTGAAGACTCGATTTCCGCGAGCGTTTGCGTGTTTAACGCTTCAATTTCAGGAACAATTAGATGCGGGCGCTCCTGCTTAACCAATGCCAATAAAGCTGCATCATCCGTCATATCAATCACATGCGCGCGATGTGCCACTTGATGACCAGGCGCATTTGCATATCGATCTACTGCAATCACCTCTACCCCCAATCGTTGCAAAGCAATAATCACCTCTTTGCCAAGCTCACCACTTCCAAGCAGCATCACTCGCGTAGCATGAGCACTTAATGGGGTACCGATTTTCATACAAAAACTCCAGTAAATTCGATCAATAAATTAGTTTTAAACAGCTTAAAATTTTATCACGAAGGATAGCTTCTTCTTTGCATATCAGCTCAAGAAGGTTGCCAGATAATCACCAAACCCTGCTCATGTTGCGCAGCCTGCATTTGGCAATTCACACCCACATTAGGAACCACAGCCAAGGCATCATCCAAATATACTAGCGGCAATCTCTCACGCTGCCAGGGCGGCATATTGATCTCTTGCAATAAATATTTAAGGGTTCGTGTAGGTCTGTTTGAGTCAGGCTTAAAACGCTCACCACCAGCTCTGTTAGCGATGCGCAGCTTATGCCCACCCAGCCTTTCCAGCGCCAAACCTTGCCCAAGTTTTTTCTCAAAAATTAGCTGCGACCCATCAGGCATACGCAAGCTACTTTCCCCCTGCCAGCTTAAACTGATTGGTGGATTTTGCTGTTCACGCTCGAGGTAAATAAATCCTTGATAACGACGAACTAACACATCCCCTAATTGAATTTTGAGTTTAGCATCAGACTTCGCTTCGCGAAGCTGTGCCAACATTTCATTCAAGCGCTCTTTACTAGGCATCACAACATCTTGCTGCGCTAACCACCAGCGCACCAAGTTTTTCGCGCGCTCACTAGATAGAAATTGTAATGCATCCACCTTCAACGCCTTTTCGGTGAGATATTTCTGTGCATCAATTTCAGCCAAGTCATCTAACAAACTAGCCGCTTCTGCAACATGGCTAGCCGAACGCGCTAAAGTTTTTTGTGCTGCCGGAAAGCGCTCTTCAATGATAGGCATTAACACATGCCGACAAAAATTTCGGTCTAAGCTGGTATCACGATTACTTTCATCTTCTACCCAGCTTAGTTGCAAATGCTTTGCATAGCGCTCAATTTCTTGACGAGAAATATCTAATAAAGGCCGCATAATCTGCTTGTCAGGATCATAGCTTGCCATCGCTGACAGCCCCTTTAAACCAGCTCCTCGCAGCAACTGCAAAAGAAAGGTTTCTGCTTGATCATCTTGATGTTGCGCTAACATCAATCCATCAAAATGTCCTTTCAACAGCGATTCATATCGCACTTTTCGTGCGGCAGCCTCAATCCCAAGCCCTGATTTTTTATCCACTTGCACGCGCACAACCTCAAGGGGGAGATTGTGATGCTGACAAAGTGTTGTACAAAACTGCGCCCACTCGTCTGCATGTTGACTTAAGCCATGATGGATATGCATCACCTGCAAATCAAAAGGCAGCGTTTTTTTTGCCTCTAACAAAGCGTGCAATAAGACACAGGAATCTAGGCCGCCACTTAGTGCCAGCCTCAGCATTGGGCGCGCGGCAGAACGCTGTGACATCACATCCTGCAAAAAAGTGAATACATGCTGATTTAAACGCACAAAGCCCGCATCAGGCTGCTCGGCTTGATTGCGGGCTTTGGGTTGATTTCGAATTGCTTTGGTAATTTTACTTCACGCAGATTCTTTGAATTTACCGTAACTCATTAAGCGCTCATAACGTTGGTCAAGCAACTTATTGATAGGCTGCTTCTCTACTGTTGCCAACTCTTCCACTAAGGCTTTACGCAAACTTTGCATCATTTCATCAGGTGCACGGTGCGCGCCGCCCATAGGCTCTGGCACGATACGGTCGACTAAACCAACAGCTTTTAAGCGCGTTGCGGTAATCCCCAAAGTTTCTGCAGCCACGGAAGCTTTATCCGCACTCTTCCAAAGAATGGACGCACAACCTTCTGGCGAAATCACAGAGTAAGTCGAGTATTGCAACATCAATAACTGATCAACCACACCCAGTGCCAAGGCGCCACCTGAGCCACCTTCGCCGATAATGACGCCAATAATTGGGGTTTTTAGCTCTGCCATCACATAAAGATTGCGAGCAATGGCTTCTGATTGACCACGCTCTTCAGCGCCAATGCCAGGATAAGCCCCTGGAGTGTCAATTAAGGTAATGATAGGCAAGCCAAATTTCTCAGCCATTCGATACAAGCGCAAAGCCTTGCGATAGCCTTCCGGACGCGGCATACCAAAATTGCGGTATTGACGTTCTTTCACATCACGACCCTTTTGGTGACCAATCACCATCACCGGCTTACCTTCAAATCGGGCAATACCCCCAACAATCGCAGGATCGTCAGCAAAAGCACGGTCGCCATGCAGCTCTTCAAAGTCTGTAAATAGCGCC
>JBDLQN010000003.1:0-26625 GCA_039800585.1 Pseudomonadota bacterium | reverse complement strand
AAAACTGACTTTTTCGCTGTTATTTTTAGTCACAGCAAAATAGCCTCTGAAGTAGTAAACAATCTGAGCAGCAACACGCGCCCAGTTAATCGAGTTCACTGCACCAATTTTGTGTTTGGCTTTAAATGCATGGTCATTAGAAACCGCCTTCACAATGTCTTGGGCATCATCAAATACGCCTTTTACAGCGATATTAAAGATATTTTCATCTTGCAGACTGAACATTTGCGCGGCTTGGAAGCGGCTCATTTTTTGGTGTGGCGAAAGCATAAACACGCGCACGCCTTTTTTGCCTCGCATGGCGTATTCAGCCGCTGAGCCTGTATCACCAGAAGTTGCGCCTAAAATATTGGTGGTTTCACCTTTTTTAGCCAGCACATACTCAAACAAATTGCCGAGCAACTGCATCGCCATATCTTTAAAAGCCAGTGTTGGGCCGTTAGAAAGCGAGAGCAGATACAAGTTATCTTCCAGCTTGAGCGTCGGGGTAATATCTTCAGCGCTTTGATTGGGGCGCGTGTAGCAATAAACATCCGCACGATAGGTTTTATTGATAATTGTGCGTAAATCTTCAGCGGGAATATCGTCCACCAAACGGCTTAACACGGCAAATGCTAAGTCACGGTAGTTCATGCCGCGCATGGCCGTTAAATCTGCATCCGTAAAATGTGGGTAGCTTTCAGGCAGGTAGAGACCGCCATCTGGTGCCAAGCCACCCAGCAGAATTTCGCTAAAAGTTAGGGCTGGCGATTGCCCACGGGTACTGATGTATTTCATTTATTGAGTTCTTCCATACGCAATTTTGTAACTTCGCCATCAATCGCTGCAAGCGCTTCAATCGCTGCAATCGCCGCGTTCATGTTCTTTTCCACAGTGATGTGCGTCAAAATCACGATATCTGCTTCAGTTTCATTATCTTGTGGCTCTTTTTGCATCATGGCATCGATAGAGATTTGACGGTCACCCAAAATCTTGGTGACATCAGCCAACACACCTGGCTTATCTAATGCACGCATACGCAAGTAATAAGCGCTGCTAATTTCTGAAATCGGCAACACTGGCAATTTCGCCGTCTCGTCGATATTGTGATAGGCCAAATAAGGAACGCGCTGTTCTACGCTAGCATTTTGCATACGTGCCACGTCAACCAAATCTGCAATCACAGCACTCGCTGTTGGCTCTGCACCAGCACCAGCACCGTAATAAAGCGTTGGACCTACCGCATCGCCCTTTACCACCACCGCATTCATTGCGCCATTAACGTTAGCAATTAAACGCTTCTCAGGGATTAAGGTCGGATGCACGCGCAACTCCACTCCTTTATCACTACGTTTGGTAATGCCCAATAATTTCACACGATAACCTAGCTCTTCAGCGTAGCGAATATCTTTGCTTTCCAGCTTGGTGATGCCTTCTGTGTAGGCTTTATCGAACTGCATAGGAATACCAAAACCAATGCCAGACATAATCATTAACTTGTGGGCGGCATCGATACCTTCTACGTCAAAGGTTGGGTCAGCTTCGGCATAACCCAGGCGTTGCGCTTCACCCAACACATCAGAAAAGGCCAAACCCTTTTCACGCATCTCTGTAAGGATAAAGTTAGTGGTGCCGTTAATAATGCCAGCAATCCACTCAATCTTATTCGCCACTAAACCTTCACGTAGCGCTTTGATGATAGGAATGCCGCCAGCCACAGCCGCTTCAAAGGCCACAATCACGCCCTTTGCCTTCGCTGCTGCAAAAATCTCATTACCGTGTAAAGCAATCAATGCTTTGTTAGCGGTCACCACATGCTTGCCATGCTCAATCGCTTTAAGCACCACCTCTTTGGCAAAGGTGTAACCACCAATCAACTCCACAATGACATCAATATTAGGGTCGGCAATCACAGACATCACGTCATCTGTCACCTCCACTTGGCCGCCAGTTACTTTTTTGGCATGCTCAAGATTACGGTCAGCCACTTTAACAATTTCAATATTGCGGCCTGCACGGCGAGCAATTTCAGACTGATTACGCGTCAACACGGTGTAAGTGCCGCCACCTACTGTGCCTATGCCTAACAAACCAACTTTCAATGCTTTCATACTGATATCTTTTTCACTTTTAAATTATGAGTGCCGCTTTAAGAATTATTTGGCGCCGTGTTTTTTGCGGTATTGCTCAAGAAAACGGCCAATACGCGTAATGGCTTCCTTCAAATCATCCACATTTGGCAAAAACACCACGCGGAAATGATCTGTGGACTTCCAATTAAAGCCCGAACCTTGCACCAAGAGCACTTTTTCTTCTAGCAACAAATCCAAAATAAACTGCTGGTCATCCTCAATGGGGTACATTTTAGGGTCGAGTTTTGGGAACAAATACATCGCGGCCGCAGGCTTATAGCAAGTCACGCCAGGGATAGCCGTCAACATCTCATAAGCCAAATCGCGCTGTTTGCATAAACGACCAGAGGGTGCCACCAAATCATCAATACTTTGATAGCCACCCAAAGCGGTTTGAATACCCAACTGACCTGGCACGTTGGCGCAAAGGCGCATGGAAGCCAGCATATTCAAGCCTTCAATATAGTCTTTAGCGTGTTTTTTCTCGCCAGAAACAATCAACCAGCCTGCGCGATAACCACAGGTACGGTAATTTTTAGAAAGGCCATTGAAGGTCACGAACAGCACATCATCCGCCAATGAAGCGATTGAGGTGTGCGTATTGCCGTCATACAACACTTTGTCGTAAATCTCGTCGGCAAACACCACCAAACCATGACGACGGGCAATTTCGATAATGCCTTCAAGCGTCTCTCTAGGATACAAGGCACCCGTCGGGTTGTTTGGATTGATAATCACAATACCGCGAGTGTTGGCAGTAATTTTGGATTCTATGTCTTTGAGATCAGGTAACCAACCAGAGGCTTCATCGCAAATGTAATGACGTGGCGTACCGCCAGCCAGATTCACAGCAGCCGTCCATAGCGGGTAGTCTGGTGCTGGCACCAACACTTGGTCGCCATTGTTGAGCAAAGCCTGCATAGACATGACAATCAGCTCAGAAACGCCGTTACCAATGATAATGTCGTCTATGGTTACGCCAGCAATATTCTTCTGCTGGGTATAATGCATAATGGCTTTGCGGGCAGCAAATAAGCCTTTTGAATCAGTATAGCCAGACGCTTGATCCATATTGCGAATCACGTCTTGCAGGATTTCTTCAGGCGCTTCAAAACCGAAAGGTGCAGGATTACCAATATTCAATTTGATAATGCGATGACCTTCCTCTTCCATCTGTTTGGCGCGCGCCAACACAGGACCGCGAATGTCATAGCAAACGTTATTGAGTTTGGAAGATTTGAGTAAAGGTTGCACGGCAAAAACCTAGCTTTTAAAAATGTGTTATCTTACCCTGCCAAGCCCATATCAGGCAATGAAACTAGCCAGATTTGGCCGGCAAAATAACCCCACCACGACAATATGAAATTACATCTTACTCAAGCAGACGGCGAAAACCTGATGACAGGTTATTCAGAACAGTGGATTTCGGTCAATCATCAACGTTTTGAGCATAGCCTGATTGTTGCCCCTACACAGCTAATTACGGATTGGAAAACCAACGCATTTAAGCAGCTTGAGGAAAGTGATTTTGAGAAAATTGCCAGCCTTAAGCCCGAAGTCGTTTTATTGGGCACAGGCAAACAACATCACTTTATTCACCCAAAACTCATTAAGGTGCTAACAGAGGCCAATATCGCTGTGGAGTGCATGAGCACAGACGCAGCTTGCAGGACTTACAATATTTTGATGTCGGAAGGCAGACATGTAGTGGCAGCGCTTATTCTTGAATCCATTTAATCTGTGAAATCCATGCAAAACACCCAAATAAAATACCTCATCAGCTTGCTGAGTAAGCTACGCCCCCATCCAATGATTATTTACCCGCCCGATTACTGGCTTTCGCCCTTGGGAGCAGCTCTAGGACTTATTGGAACCGCATATCTTAGCCACCTTTTATTGAGCGACTTTAATCCTTGGTTTATCGCTCCTATGGGAGCGTCGGCAGTATTATTATTCGCTGTCCCGGCAAGCCCTTTAGCGCAGCCTTGGTCAGTGATTGGCGGCAATTTAATTGCGGCTGCGGTTGGAATTACTTGCGCAAAATTGATTGCCACCCCCATTCTCGCGGTTGCGCTTGCTGTTAGCCTCGCCATTGCATTCATGATGCGCCTGCGCTGCTTGCATCCACCCAGCGGCGCGGTAGCACTGACCGCCATTTTAGGTGGTCCGCAGGTGTCCGAGCTTGGCTACCAATTTGTATTGTCACCCGTACTGATCAATTCATTGCTATTAGTGATGCTGGCGATTATCTTTAATTTACTTGCTAAACGAGATTACCCGCACCACCCAAAAACCTTTCAAAAAAGCATTAAGGATCTAGGAGAAATCACGCTTGAAGATGTTGAAAAGGCTTTAAGACTGCATCACGAGCTGTTAGATATCGACGAGACCGATTTACTGAATATCGTCAAACAAACCGAGCAAATCGCGAAGGATAGACGCAAGCGTCAGCCATAAAAAAGCCGCCTAATGGCGGCTTTTTTATGGCTTTAAGAATCGATCTTACAAATTCTTTGTAGATAAGGTCAGTGTTGCATTGGTGCCGCCAAAACCAAAACTGTTTGATAATGCAGTTTCAATTTTTACGTTATCCATACGTTTGCGCACAATATTTAAGCCTTCAGCTGCTGGATCAAGATGATCAATATTGGCTGAAGCCGCGATAAAGTTATTTTCCATCATAATCAGCGTGTAGATTGCTTCATTTACGCCAGCTGCACCCAATGCATGACCTGACAAGGACTTAGTCGAAGCAATCGCCACATCAGTGCCGCCAAATAACGCACGAATGGCTTCTAATTCTTTCACATCCCCTACTGGCGTGCTTGTGCCATGAGTGTTGATGTAATCCACTTTATCGATGCCCTCTAAGGCCAATTTCATGCAGCGCTCAGCACCTTCGCCGCTCGGGGCTACCATATCGTAACCATCAGACGTTGCGCCATAGCCAACCACTTCAGCATAAATCTTGGCGCCACGGGCTTTAGCGTGCTCATATTCTTCCAGCACCAAAATACCGCCACCGCCTGAAATTACAAAGCCATCACGGTCTGCGTCGTAAGTACGTGAAGCCTTATCTGGAGTTTCATTGTATTTGCTAGAGAGCGCACCCATCGCATCAAACAAGAAGGACATGGTCCAATGCTCTTCCTCACCACCGCCAGCAAAAATAATATCTTGTTTACCCAATTGGATTTGCTCAACGCCTGCACCAATACAATGCGCACTGGTTGAACAAGCAGAACTAATGCCGTAATTAACGCCTTTGATTTTAGCGCCAGTGGCTAAACACGCAGCAATACCGCTAGACATGGTTTTAGTCACCATGTAAGGACCCACGCGACGTATGCCTTTTTCGGCAAGCGTATTGGTCGCTTCCAACATACTTTCAGTTGATGTGCCACCAGCACCTACAATCAGGCCTGTACGAACATTAGAAACCATTTCTTCGGGCAACTTAGCATCAGCAATCGCTTCTTGCATGGCCAACCAAGCATAAGCGTGGCCTTTAGCCATAAATCTCAATAATTTACGATCGATCAAAGCTTCAATATCAAGATTCTTGATTGAGCCCGCCACGTTAGAACGCAAGCCACGATCTGCATATTCCTGCTGAAAAGTAATGCCTGAACGACCATGATAAAGACTGTCTTTGACCTCAGCTTTATTATTGCCAAGGCTAGAAACAATCCCTAAACCAGTAACCACGACACGACGCATAGCTTTGCTCTCCCGAACTACTTTATTGTTATTTTTATTGATTAGAAATTATCTGTGCTTGTAAACAAGCCAACACGCAAATCATTGGCCACATAGATCTCACGACCATCCAACTCCATACGAGCATCAGCAATACCCATCACCAATTTACGCATGATGACACGCTTCAAATCGATGTAGTAGGTCACTTTTTTGCCAGTCGGTAACACTTGGCCACTAAACTTCACCTCACCAGCGCCCAAAGCACGGCCGCGGCCTGGACCACCTTTCCAGCCCAAGAAGAAACCAACCAATTGCCACATCGCGTCTAAGCCCAAGCAACCAGGCATGACAGGATCACCCTGGAAGTGACAACCAAAAAACCATAAGTCAGGCTTCACATCGAGCTCAGCAATAATTTGACCTTGGCCGTATTTGCCACCTTCATCAGTGATAGACACGATGCGATCAAACATCAACATTGGCGGCAAAGGAAGCTGGGCGTTACCCGCACCAAACATCTCACCACGACCACAAGCTAACAACTCTTCATAGGTAAAGCTATTTTTGTTTTGCATTCTATAAACCTAATCAATTTAGAATTAGTGCTATTTTCGCTGGAAAACTGTTTAAGTGAAAGCCCTATCCGCATTTAACCGAAAATTTGTAGGGGTATACAGGTCTGTTTACACCCTGCCAATAGTCAGTTAAGATGCTTCACAGGGAATCATTTTTCTATTCACTTAACCAAACGGGATAAGCTCATGAGTGACAAGCAACTGGCCGACTGGCGCAAACACGCGCAGACACTAGAATCAGAAATTAACAAAGTTGTGGTAGGTCAGGAGTCACCTATTCGCCTTATTACCACCGCCATTTTCTCGCGCGGTCACGTTCTGCTTGAAGGCGACGTAGGCGTGGGCAAAACCACGCTACTGCGCGCTTTTACTCGCTGTATCGGCGGTGGCTACCAACGTATTGAAGGCACCATTGATTTGATGCCTAACGACTTGGTTTATCACACCTATCTAGGTGAGGATGGCAAACCACACGTGAGCCCAGGCCCACTGTTGCAATCAGGTGAAGACCTTTCAATTTTCTTCTTTAATGAAATTAACCGCGCCCGTCCGCAAGTGCACTCTTTGCTTTTACGCGTGATGGCTGAACGCACACTATCAGCATTTAACAAGGAATATCACTTTCCTCACATGCTAGTGTTTGCTGACCGCAACCAAGTTGAAAAAGAGGAAACTTTTGAAATTCCATCCGCTGCACGCGACCGTTTTATGATGGAAATTCCTATTGTGGTGCCAGATGACGATGACATCATGCAATCTTTGGTGTTCGATACTAAGTTCCATGATGTGGATACTTTGATCAATTCATTAAAAGCGAATGTATTGAAATTCGACAAGCTCAACGATTTCTCTCACATTGTGCAAAATGAAATCGAAGCATCAGAAACCTTGCGCAATTACGCACTCAATCTATGGCGCGCGACTAAGAAGCCAACAGATTACGGTGTTAAAGTCAGCGGCGTAGACATGAATCGACTTGTTTTATCAGGCGCCAGCCCTCGCGGTATGAGCATGATGTTGCGAGCCGCACGTGTAAACGCTTGGTTAAATGAGCGTCTCTCAGTCACGCCAGAAGATATTCACGCCGTATTCCACTCAACCGTGGCTCACCGCCTAGTGTTTAGCCCTGTATACGAAATGCGTCGCACAGAAATTGCGCGTGACTTACTCACTGGCATTATCAACGCCGTCGCGGCGCCTTAATTCCGTCCATATTGGCTATGCAAGCTAACATCAAAGAATTTAGCTACCACATTGGCTGGCGCTCTCGTGGCCGCCATTCTGGGCGCCATGTCAGCACACAACGCGGCATGGGTATGGAGTTTCGTGGTCACACCACCTTACTTTCTTACCCAGACCCTAGACGTATCGATATTCGTCAAACCATACGCGACCCTCTTGAACAGGTTTACGTCCGTGTTTTTAATCAAAAAAGCGCCTCTCCTGTTTTTGCGATTGTCGATTTATCAGGCTCTATGCGCTTTGGCAAAAAGCAAAGCAAAATTGCCTTAGCCAGTGAAATCGCCAGTTCCGTTGCTATGTCGGCTACCAACAATAGCGATTCATTTGGCTTGATTGGTTTTGATGATGAAGTGCGTGAAGATTGGATTTGTACCTCTGCATTTAAGCCTCACCACGCCTTAGAGGTGGCTGAAGCATTAAAAGATTACAGCCCAGAATCCGTTGGCAGCCATGGCTTGCAAAGCTTAAATCAACATTTGCCGCGCGAGCGCTCCTTGGTATTTTTAATCTCTGATTTTCATATGCCGCTAGAAGAGCTTGAGAGTGGACTCTCTTTGCTAATGCAACACCATATTGTGCCTGTTGTGCTTTGGGATGCATCTGAATACAAAAACCTGCCTGAGTTTGGCATTACTAGCGTCACCGATTGCGAGTCTGGTGAAAAACGCGTTTTATTTTTGCGTAAAGATATGCGCGCGCAAATTATTGCGAGCTTTGAAGCCAGACGTGAGGCTATTCAGTCCTTATTTATGAAATACAACATGCCGCCTTTCTTTGTTGAAGGCGAATTCGATGCTGACGCATTAACCGAATACTTCCATCAATTTGTTGCCGCCTAATTATGATGATTTCTCACACCCTATTAAATCGTTTGCTCAAGCTTAGCCTAATCTGGCTAAGTGCTTTTAGCCTTTCAGTAATGGCTAACGACGAACCTTCACCCCCAATTGCCGAGAGTGCAGTTAAGTTCACCATCGTCAATCCAGAACGAAACGCGGGCTACTTAATGGGTGACTTACTTGACCGCACAGTGACGCTAGAGGTTAAAAAACCTTACAAGTTAGTAGAAACAACGCTGCCTATTGTTGGTTATGAGCATCGCTACAAAGGCCAAGTATCAGGGATTGAGTTGCGCAAAATTAGCCATAGCCATCAAGAAGGCCGCGATAGCATCACTTACACCATCCAATTAAGCTATCAAATCTTCACGACTGCACCTGTGGTGAAGCCTGCCATTCTCCCAACTGAAACGATCAAATTTCAAGGGCCGATTAAAAAAGATGCCAAAGGCAAAGTAACGGATGACGGCTTAGTACAATTTAGCATCCCTGCTTTCTATTTCAGAATATCGCCTATGGTCGTGTTTGGCGCGGTCAAGGTAGAACAAGACTTGAGTCCGCTTAGAAAGCCATTTTTACTACAACCTTATCCAGAAAAACAAAAGCTCGTTGCTTGCTTGATTGTGCTTGGCTTGAGCTTAATCGGCTTGCTCTATATTTTAGGTTCACGCGCTTGGCTTCCATTTATGGGCAAACCCTTTGCACAAGCAGGTCGCCAGCTACGCCGACTTAACAAAAAACCTAGTGAAGCCAACCTTAAACTGGCCATCAGCTGCATGCACCATGCCATTAACGAAACGGCCCGATCTAGCGTGTTTAGTGACAATATAGACACTCTATTAAAAAACGCAGCCAGCTTTAAATCCATTCAAGCTGAACTCAATCAGTTTTTTGCGCTATCTAATCAAGTGTTTTTCAATGGCCAACAAACCACAAACCCTGCGCAATCTATGCAGTGGCTTAAAACGTTTTGCAAACAATGTCGCGACTGCGAGCGCGGTCTCAAGCCAGCCAAAAACAAGGCTAAAGCATGAATTTGATTTTCTTTGAATCGCCTTGGGTACTATGGCTGTTGCCACTGGCATTTTTGCCTTTAATGTTAGACCGAGCAAACGACCAGCCTTACACTTGGGTGGCGATGCTGCCCAAAGACCGACTGTCTGATTTGTTAGGCTGGCTACTCAAGGGCCTGGCAGTGATTGCCCTTATTTTTACGATATTAGGCCTCGCCAGCCCCCACAGCCATCAGCAACACATCCAGCGCGTAGGTGTCGGTGCTCAAATTGCCTTAGTACTGGACCGCAGCGCAAGTATGGATGATCCATTTTCAGGTGAAACCAGCAATAACAAAGTGGGCGAAACCAAATCAGCCGCGGCTAGCCGATTGATTACACAATTTGTGAAATCACGCAAAAACGATATGTTCGGCATGGTCAGTTTCAGCAACTCTGCCATGTATGTATTACCGCTCTCTGAAAATCGCGAAGCTATTTTGGCCGCCGTACAAGCAACCGCCGGCAATGCCCTATTCCAAACCAATATTGGCAGCGGCATGACCAGTGGCGCGGGCCTTTTTAATAAAGTACCCGACTCAGGCTCACGCGCCATGATTCTACTTTCGGATGGTGGTGGACGCATCGATGCCGACACACAACAAAAAATTCGCGACTGGCTGGACAACCTGCATATTGGCCTATATTGGATTGTGCTACGCCAGCCTGGCGGCTTAAGTATTTTTGATGAAACATACAAACCACCTGAAGATGCGGTATTGCCGCCACAAATCGAGCTCAATGAGTTTTTCAAAACCTTGAAATCGCCATTTCACGCTTATGAAGCAGATGACCCAAAGTCATTAGCGGCGGCGATTGCGGATATCAATCAAAAAGAGAAAAAACCAATTCGTTATACAGAGCAAATCCCTGGCAAAGACTTTTCTGGCGCATGCTTTTTAATCGCTGCGCTCATGGTTGCGTTGTTGCTGGGCGTCAAATATTGGGAGCTTAAATCATGGGATTAAATATTTTCAAAATGCTTAATTCTAAAGTGCTAACAGCCGTGCTGATTGTTTTGGCTATCGCCAGCACCGCAGGAGCAGCTTATGAAATTCATCGTATCCAACAAATCGAAGCTTTCAACCAGGCGGTATTGAATGCTAAAACACCACAAACCGATAGGCAGAGCTTTGAAGCTAAGTTTGCTACCGCTTATTGGCTTGCAAAAAATGAGCGTTATAAAGAAGCAACGCTGCTTTATAGCCATTTAATGGAACATGCTAGCATCAAGCAAAAAGCGGCTATTCAGCACAATATTGGCAACATTTACTTCATGCGTGGTGTCGCGATTAACGGCACCAATATGCAAGTGGGTAAAGAGGCTGAATATTTATTCAGACAAGCAAAAAATCAATATCAACAAGCTGTTAGACTGGACAACAGCCACTGGGGTACTCGCTACAATCTAGACCGCATGATTTTAATGCTCCCAGGCACGCCTGTTCCTGGCGTCGGCGAGTCTGAATCACCAGGTCTCATCATGGGCAATATCCCGGTAGGTTTGCCGTAACATGAAAAAGCTTATTCAATATTTGCGCCAGCGACGCGATGCCACACTGTTAGCTTCAGCTTTAGTGTTATTGGTGGCTGCCGCTTTTAAGCCTGCCATTCCGCTTCCACGCAGTATTTATAGCTATATCTTAGTCGCCGATATTTCTCAAAGTATGAACGTGGTAGATGCCACGCTAAACGGCAAACCCATCTCTCGCATAGCATATACCCAATATATGATGCGCCATGCCGTGGCGAGCATGCCTTGTGGCACCCACGTCAGTATTGGCGTGTTTGCTGGCGTCAGTATTGCAGCGCTTTATACGCCGATTGAAGTATGTAGTAATTATGCGGCCATTCAGGACACCATAGACCATCTTGATTGGCGTACCGCTTGGTCTGGCAATAGTCGATTGCGTGACAGCATGTTTGCACTAGCGCGTATTCTGCGTTCCTTCCCTGAGCCTGCACAGGCGGTATATTTCACAGATGGTGAAGAAGCGCCAAAACTGCACGCCTTTAACACCAAAGACTTAACTAATTTCCAAGGCGGTGATGGCTGGTTATTTGTTGGGATTGGCAGTGACAAGGGCTCGCCTATTCCAAAACTAGACGACAAAAATCAGCTGATTGGTTACTGGTCTAATGACAGCTTTGCCATGCAGCCAGGCATCGCGCAAATTTCCGAAGCAAATCTTGGCGTGCGTGACAACAACGTGGCAGGATCAACAGGCGACCGCTATGTTTCGAAACTACAAGAAGAATACCTACAAAGCATAGCCAAAGAAGTTGGCGGATCGTATGTGCGTGGAGATAGCCTGCAAAGCATTTTAGGTGCCATGCACAAGCAAAAACCCGCTAGACGCGATATTGCCCCTTACGACATTCAATGGGTACTAGCTTCATTAGCTGGCTTATTATTACTGGCCGCTTATTTACCTAAAAAATCCTCGGCCGTATTTTTGAATCGGATTAAGGCGAGGTTGAATCGTCGTAAACTATCTTAAGCGCTGAGCGCCTGCCCCATCTAAACCAAACGCGCCAACGCCTCAACAGATCAGGGTCGGCGCTCTCCCCCACCAGCACCAAGCTTCGCGCCCAGAAATATCCTTGCAGCTTTAAACGCAATACGCTGCAATCGCTAAACACCACGCTGTCTGGCAGCACCTCGCAGATAAAGCGCTCGCCATTCCTTTGCGTCATCACCATCTCATCCTGCAAACCAAGTGCAAGACTATGCCAAGAGTGCGGCAAAGCCAGCAGCACATCACGCAAAATTAAATAAGTTGCGCTGGTTAACACTGTCATGACGAATAGAATTTTTAGAAAAATAGATAAAGGTAAAAATAACAACACCAAACACGCCATCACAGTCATTATCATCAACAAATAGGCAAGCTTAAAGGCTGGCCGCAGCACCATCTCCGCAGGCTTCATTTATAATGCCGATTATTGTTAGTTAATAAGTAAGTACAAATCATCATGACCGCTTGGCAAACATTTTTAAGTACACAAGGCGCTATTTTCAATGAGGGTGTTGTCCAATCTTTTGGGCAAGCGCAAGTTGAGCTACAAGCTGCAGGCCAGCAAAATATTTTGGCTGACCTCTCGCATCTTGGCATCTTGGAAATCAGCGGTGAAGACGCGGTGACTTTTCTGCAAGGGCAAGTGACCAACGATGTCAAACAGCTGAATGGAGATACCAGCCAATATGCAGGCTATTGCACGCCCAAAGGCCGCCTACTAGCCCTGTTTTTAGCTTTTGCTCATGCTGACCATCTACACTTGCAAATGCCAGCAGAACTTATTGCGCCCATAATGAAGCGCCTCAAGATGTATGTGATGCGCTCAAAAGTCAGCATCGTTGATAAGTCGGCAGATATTGTGTGTTTAGGTCTAGCAGGCCCTAGCGCTGACAAACTAGTACAAAACTTATTAGGGGCATGTCCAGGCGAAGCTCACGCACTGATGACCTTGGAACAAGCCACACTAATTCGACTTCCTGACGCACTTCCTCGTTTCTTGGTATTTACTCAGGCAAGCCAGGCTAAAAACCTTTGGCAAGCGCTAGCCAATGACGCTGTCAAAGTAGGCAAACCTGTTTGGGATTATCTAGAAATTCATTCAGGCATTCCTGAAGTCGTGAGCGCTACGCAAGAAGCCTTTGTTCCGCAAATGCTAAATTTGGATGCCCTCAATGGCATCAACTTCAAAAAAGGTTGTTACACAGGGCAGGAAATCGTGGCCAGAACCCACTATTTGGGAAAAATTAAACGCCGTACTTTGCTGGCCCACCTTGAATCAAATACCAGCCCTCTAGCTGGTGAAAATCTTCAACTACAAGGCTCAGAAGAAGCGATTGGGCAAATTGTACGCGTGGCACCAGCGCCACAAGGTGGTTTTGATGTGCTCGCCGAAATCCGTTTGGAATGTTTAGAAGATGATGCTAAAAAAGTTGTCTGGCAGAACCAAGCGCTCGTATTCCAAACACTGCCCTACACCTTAGCGTAAGCAAATGAATTAATGTTTGGCTTTTTCGCCTGACTTTTTAGTGTCAGTCTTTTTGGCGTCTGGTTTAGCGTGTTTAATCGGCTCAGACTCTTGAGGAATAACAGGCGGCGGGGTGCCCACACCTTGTTGATTTAAATCTTTTGGATCAACCAATTGATAAAACACTTCATCTTGCTTAACCATGCCCAGTTCGGTTCTGGCACGTTCCTCAATAGCACCGTAACCTTGCTTGAGGTCATGAACTTCCTCGTCCATGCCGCCATTACGGCCTTTGAGTTGTTCGTTTTGATCTTTTTGTTTCTCGATTTGCTGATTCAGATCCCACACCCTTAACCAGCTTCCTTTACCGAGCCACAGGGGATACTGTAGCGCGGCAATCAGAACAACAAAAATAAGGGTGAGGGTTCGCAAAATGCTCGGCTAGATTAGCGTTTAAGGTTGTAAAACGCACCCATGCCAGCGTAATTTGTTGCATCACCAAGCTCTTCTTCGATACGTAGCAACTGATTGTATTTTGCAATACGCTCAGAACGTGAAAGTGAGCCAGTCTTAATTTGCAAGGCATTGGTTGCCACTGAGATATCTGCAATGGTTGTATCTTCAGTTTCACCAGAGCGATGTGAAATCACTGAGGTATAACCAGCACGCTTCGCTGTTTCTATCGTTTGGAAGGTTTCAGTCAATGTGCCGATTTGGTTCACTTTAATCAGCACCGAGTTACCCACACCTTTAGCGATACCTTCGCGCAAGATTTTAGCGTTAGTCACAAACAAATCATCGCCCACTAACTGCACGTTTTTGCCCATGCGGTCTGTCAGCACTTTCCAGCCATCCCAGTCATGCTCACTCATACCGTCTTCAATACTGATGATTGGGTATTTATCTACCCAAGCACCCAAATAGTCAGCAAATTGCGCTGAAGTCAGTTGCAAACCTTCTGACTCCAAATGGTAACGACCATCTTTGTAGAACTCAGAGCTTGCGCAGTCTAAGCCTAGCAATACGTCGCGACCTGGCTCATAACCCGCTGCTGAAATCGCTTCTAAGATGTATTGAATCGCTGATTCATTAGATGGCAAATCTGGCGCGAAACCACCTTCGTCACCCACTGTGGTTGCCAAACCTTGCTTGTGCAAGATTTTGTTCAAGGCGTGGAAAACTTCAGCGCCGCAACGCAAGGCTTCACGGAAACTAGGCAAGCCCGCTGGAATAATCATGAACTCTTGCATATCCACACTGTTAGCTGCGTGGGCGCCACCATTGATGATGTTCATCATAGGTGTAGGTAATTGCATTTGCCCTGAACCACCTAAATATCGATAAAGTGGCAGGCCAGCTTCTTCAGCAGCAGCACGCGCGCAGGCCATTGATACCGCCAAAATTGCATTCGCACCTAAACGGGCTTTGTTATCAGTACCGTCTAAGTCAATCAAAGTTTGGTCGATAAAGCTTTGTTCTTCAGCATCTAAACCAAGCACAGCTTCCAAGATTTCGGTATTCACATTTTCAACAGCCTGCAATACGCCCTTGCCCAAATAGCGACCTTTGTCGCCATCGCGTAGCTCTACCGCTTCTTTAGTGCCTGTAGAGGCACCAGAAGGCACAGCGGCACGGCCAATAATGCCTGACTCAAGCAACACATCCGCTTCAACAGTTGGATTGCCGCGTGAATCCATAATCTCGCGGGCGATAATATCGACAATAGCACTCATGTTTTTTCCCTTAAATTAAAATCTTGTTATAGCGTTTGCTCAATAAAGCCCGCTTTTTTAACTACCTTATCTAATTCAACTAAAACTGCTAATAAATCTTTCATTTTGCCTAGAGGCCAAGCATTAGGCCCATCTGACAAAGCTTTTGCTGGATCTGGATGCGTTTCCATAAACAAACCTGCAATACCGCTAGCAACGGCCGCACGTGCTAAAACAGGCACGTGTTCACGTTGACCACCACTTTTATCGCCCTGACCACCAGGCTGCTGCACGGAGTGCGTTGCATCAAACACCACCGGGCAATGAGTCTCACGCATAATCGCCAAGCCACGCATATCAGATACTAAGGTGTTGTAACCAAAAGACGCGCCGCGTTCGCACACCATAATGTTATCCAAACCACCGTTGGCTTCTTTCGCTTTTTGCACCACTTGTTTCATATCACCAGGCGCCAAAAACTGGCCTTTTTTAATATTCACTGGCTTACCACAAGTGGCAACAGCAGTAATAAAGTCCGTTTGACGGCACAAGAACGCTGGCGTTTGAAGGACATCGACTACGGCAGCCACAGCTTTGACCTGCTCTTCAGTATGCACATCCGTCAAAATAGGCACACCCACTTGGCGACGCACCTCATCCAAAATACGCAAGCCTTCTTCCATGCCAAAACCACGGAAAGTTTTATTAGAGCTACGATTGGCTTTATCGTAAGAAGACTTATAAATAAATGGAATACCTAGTTCGGCACACATTTCTTTAAGCTGGCCAGCCGTATCAATCGCCATCTGCTCAGATTCAATCACGCATGGCCCAGCAATCAAAAAGATAGGATGTTCAATACCAACATCAAAACCGCACAACTTCATTATTTGCTTCCTTTGTATTTCAACGCAGCTTCAATGTAAGACTTGAATAATGGGTGGCCTGTGCGTGGGTTTGAAGTGAACTCTGGGTGGAATTGGCAAGCCACAAACCAAGGATGCACGTTTTGCGGCAATTCCACCATTTCACATAGCTGCTCAGTCGGCGTGCGGGCTGAAACCACCAAGCCAGCCGCCTTTAACTGTTCAACATAATGATTATTTACTTCGTAACGGTGACGGTGACGCTCATTTACTTCTGTACCATAAATCTGTGAAGCCAAGGTGTTAGGCTCAATTGGACACTTTTGTGCGCCCAAGCGCATCGTGCCGCCCAAGTCCGAATCCTCGGTGCGTAGCTCAACCTTACCGTCTGCATTTTTCCATTCGGTAATCAAACCAACCAATGGATGCGGGCCATCTGGATTGAATTCAGTACTGTTCGCATCTTTAAGATTTGCCACATGACGTGCGTACTCAATCACCGCCAACTGCATCCCCAAACAAATACCGAGATAAGGCTTTTTGCTTTCTCGCGCAAATTGAATGGCTTTAATTTTTCCTTCAGTACCGCGCTTACCAAAGCCGCCAGGCACCAAAATCGCATCCATAGGCTCAAGCGCGGCCGTGCCGTCACGCTCAATATCTTCTGAGTCCATGTAATGGATACGTACTTTTGAATTGGTATGAATGCCCGCATGAATCAACGCTTCTGTGAGTGATTTATAAGACTCAGTTAAATCAACATACTTACCAACAAAGGCAATATTCACGTCTTGTTTTGGATTGGCCAAAGCATGAACAATCTTCTCCCAGCTCGATAAATCGGCTGATTTGGCTGAAATATTGAGCTTACGGCAAACAATTTCATCCATTTTTTGGTCATGCAACAAACCTGGAATTTGATAGATGGAGCTTGCATCTACCGCAGAAATCACGGCTTCTGCAGGCACATTGGTAAACAAGGCTATTTTATGGCGCTCATCTTCAGGCAAAGGTCTGTCTGAACGGCAAAGCAATAAATCGGGCTGAATACCAATCTCGCGCAACTCTTTGACTGAGTGCTGAGTTGGCTTCGTTTTAAGTTCACCTGCGGTTGGAATCCATGGCAACAAAGTCAAATGGATATAGCATGTGTTGTCGCGACCTTCTTCATAGCCCATCTGACGAATGGCTTCTAAGAAAGGCAATGATTCGATGTCACCAACGGTACCACCTACCTCAACAATGGCCACGTCAGCGCCTTCAGCGCCACGCTTGATATGCGTTTTAATTTCGTCGGTAATGTGTGGAATAACTTGAACGGTTTTGCCTAGATACTCGCCGCGACGCTCTTTCTTAATCACGGTTTCGTAAATCTGGCCTGTAGTGAAATTGTTGCGCTTGCCCATGCGTGAGCTGATAAAACGCTCGTAATGGCCCAAATCCAAATCGGTTTCAGCGCCATCATCCGTGACAAACACTTCACCATGTTGAAATGGGCTCATAGTGCCTGGATCAACGTTGATATAAGGATCGAGTTTCAGCATGGTGATTTTAATACCACGAGACTCAAGAATTGCGCCTAGGGATGCGGCTGCGATGCCCTTGCCCAAAGAAGAAACAACGCCACCAGTAACAAAGACAAATTTAGTCATGAAAATACTTTTCCAGATATTGCAGACAAGAGCTTTAACTGGAATGATATTTTACTGGAAAGCACGACTTGCCACAAACCATGTTTTTGATTTTTTTGTGGAAAATTTTAGAGGAAATGGGCAAAAAAAATGGCGAGATAAAAATCTCGCCAAAAACAATTGGTATCAAAAGACACCATTGGAGGTAATACAAGGAGATAACTTATTCATGCAAACAAGCTAATGAGGCGTATTTAACCAGCTTAGTGTTTCTGGAGTATGTGAATTTGTTATAACTTTGTAACCAAGATTGATTTAGCGCAAACCTAATCAAAAAAGGCCAGTTTTTGGGATTTTGGTAATTTTTTAAGCTGCGCTTCAGCAACACTTGCTTCAGAACGGTTAGCAAAAGACTTCTGGGCAAGTATCTTAATTGGTGGATTAGCCCGCGTATATTTAGCCCCCTTGCCTTCCAAGTGCGCTTGAAATCTAGCCGCCAAGTCATTGGTGATGCCCGCGTAGAAGCTACCACCCTTGCACTCCAGAAGGTATAAGCACCACAAATCCAATCCAAACCTCACTTAGCCCAAACACAAAAACCACAACATAATGTGGTCAACACAGACAATTTTATCAATATTAAGCCAAAATCTCTTAAAAATAGATGAAAGTCTTTAAAACTGTAAGTCTTTTGTAAGGATGTGCGTTTAGTATCATCGAAACCATTTTTAGAAAGCCGCTAATGCTTTTTGTTGTCGATTTTGATGGCACTTTATCCGTCCGCGATACCGTTGACGCGATGCTCGAAAAATTTGCAGACCCCTCTTGGGAAGACATTGAACAAGAGTGGTTAGATGGAAAAATTACCGCTGTTCAATGTATGCAAAAGCAGTTACACATGGTTAAAGCTGACCATGTAACACTTGAGAGCTTTTTTCGCAGCATCCAATTAGATGCTTCTTTCCTACCCTTTTACAAACACGTTAAAGAATTTTCAAAAGTCGCCATTGTGAGCGACGGCCTAGACCACGCTATTCACGTGGCCATGAAAAACGCGGACTTCCCCGAACTACCGATCTACGCCAATAAGCTTCATTTCGTGCCAGATGGCGTTGATATGTCTTGGCCTCACAAAAATCCAGACTGCAAAGGCGGCAACGGGGTTTGCAAATGCGCAGTGGCCAACAACTTATCGAACGGCGAGAAACCCGTAGTATTGATTGGTGACGGCAAATCGGACGCATGTTTAGCCAAATCTGCTGACATCGTATTCGCAAAAGGCTCGCTCATTAAATACTGTGAAGCCAACAACATTCCTCACATTAAGTTTCAAACCTTTGCTGACGTACTAGCCAAGGTTAAAACCTGGCCCAAAACTGGATGCCACACACTCACTTCTTTAACTGCATAACCTTAATATTGATTATTTAACTGGAAACCTTAAAACATGGATAAAAAAATCATCGAGATCCTTGCTAAGAACGATAAATATTGCTCACACGGCGACACCGTTAACTACGCAGATCCTCCAAAAGTATTTGAAAATTGTGATGGCAGCTTTTTGTTCGATGAAAACAAAACACCTTATCTTGATTGGCAAATGTGGTACTCAGCCGTTAACTTCGGTTATAAAAACAAACGTATCGCTGATGTATTACACAAACAAGTGGATGCACTTCCACAATTAGCCAGCCAATATCTACATAAAGAAAAAGTAGATTTAGCTGAAGTTATTTGCAAATACATGGAAGAAAAATATGGCGTGAAAGGCCGCGTTCACTTCAACGTGGGCGGTGCGCAAGCAGTTGAAGACTCACTCAAAGTGGTACGTAACCACACAGGCAAGACCCATCAATTTGCCTTCATGGGCGGCTACCATGGCCGCACCTTGGGCGCTTCAGCGATTACATCAAGCTATCGCTACCGTCGTCGTTTCGGCAATTTTGCTGACCGCGCACACTTTGTACCGTATCCATACTGCTTCCGTTGCCCATACGGCATGAAAGTAGAAACTTGCGACACTTACTGTCATAAGCAATTCGAGCATTTGTTCGACACAGAATATCAATCTGTATGGGACGAAAAAGCAAAACAAAGTGAATTTGGCGCTTTCTACATTGAGCCTATGCAAGGCACGGGCGGCTATATCGTCCCACCAGCTGGCTACATGAAGAAACTTCAAGAATCATTGAAGAAACGCAACATCTTGTTAGTGGCTGACGAAATTCAAATGGGTGTTTACCGTACAGGTAAGCTCTGGTCATGGGAAAACTTTGACATCATTCCTGATATTTTTGTATTCGGTAAAGCTATTACCAATGGCTTGAACCCGCTATCAGGCATTTGGGCACGTGAAGAATTAATCTCACCAGAAAAATTCCCTCCAGGCTCAACACACTCAACCTTCGCTTCTAACCCATTAGGCACAGCGGTGGCGCTTGAAGTGATGAACATGACGCTAGAAAAAGACTTTGAGCCACATGTACGTGACCGTGGCGCTTATTTCCTAAAACGCATTCAAGAGTTGAAATCACGCTGGAAGTGCGTGGGCGACGTCAGCGGCTTGGGCTTGGCATTGCGTATCGAGCTTTGCGAAAAAGATGGTTACACAGCAAGCCGCTCTCTCGCAGACCGCATGTTCAATGAAGGCCTGAAAGGCGACATCATGATTGATGGCAAACAATACGGCCTAGTGCTTGATATTGGCGGCTACGAGAAAAACGTGATTACCCTGGCACCTTCATTGTTGATTTCAGAAGAAGAAATTGACTTGGGCATCAAGCTGTTTGAATCTCTACTCAAACGTTGCGGCGCTGAATAAGCTAAATAAATCGGGGCTTAACGCCCCGATTTTCATTGAACGATACAAAATAAAACACAAAGCATGACTCAAGAAATCTTAGACACACTAGGCCCGACTGGCTTTTATGACAAGCGAGGCGAAGATGCCGTACTTCTCATCCATGGCTTAACAGGCACGCCTGCAGAGATGCGCTACATTGCCAAAAATTTGCTTAAGCAAGGTTTTAGCGTGGCGTGTCCTCAGCTAGCAGGACACTGCGGCACAGTTAGCGACCTTAAACGCTCAAAATGGCAAGATTGGTATCAATCAATGGAAGTGGCGTTCGAAGCGCTTAAAAAAGAACATAATCGTGTTTTTGTGTCTGGTCTTTCCATGGGGGCACTGATTGCGCTCAAGTTGGCTGAAAACAAAGGCGCCCGCGTTGATGGAGTCGGCTTACTGTCTACCACCTTCTTCTACGATGGTTGGAATATGCCTCGCCTTAAACGCGCACTATTACTCCCTATTGTGTTAAATACCCCCCTTAAACATTTTATGTCTTGGGAAGAAACGCCTCCTTACGGTATAAAATGTGAAAGAACGCGCGCCTTGGTTCACGCTGTACTTGAAAATCGTGACGCGATGGCTTCTGAAAAAGTAGGTATTTTTAACACCCCTGCTGTTACCATTAAGGAAAGTACGCGCTTAATTAAAACTGCGCGCAGAGGTCTACCAAAAGTTATTTCGCCCACACTAATTGTGCATGCCACTGAAGATGATATGGCGAGCGTGAAAAATGCGCATTTAGTTGCAAATCGCATTTCATCACATAAAGTAGAAACTTATTTTGTGGACGACAGCTATCACGTACTCACACTCGACAAGCGCAAGAACGACATTGCGCTGCGTATGGCTGAGTTTTTTAAAAAATGTGCTGCCGAACAAAAAGCAGCTATTTAGGAGAAGAAGTTGAATACGTTTGAAACCTTAAGAGAAATCATCGCAACTAAATTTGACAAGCCTATCGAAGAAATCACACCAGATGCGACTTTCGAATCTCTTGAAATCGACTCATTAGATACTTTCGATATTATTTTTGATGCTGAAGAGAAATTTGGCATCAAAGTGCCTAATGATGAAGTCGATATTAAAACCGTGAGTGATGTGGTCGCACTCCTCGACCGCCTCCGCGCAGAACAAGGTAAAAAATGACTGTAAGACGCGTTGCCGTTACTGGCCTAGGTATTCTTTCTCCAGTCGGCAACGACAAAAATACTTTTTTCAATAACTTGATGGCTGGCAAATCAGGCATCAAGCGACTTGAAACCGATTTTGCTGATAATCTCGATTGCAAAATTGCAGCTTACATCAACGACTACGACCCGCTTGAGCACTTTGTCAAAAACAAAGCTGCCACCATGGATCGTGTTACACAATTCGCCGTCTCAGCAAGCCAACAAGCAATCGATGACGCAGGCCTTGATTTAACCACCGAAAATCTAGAGCGCATCGGTGTTTACCTTGGTACAGGCATGGGTGGCGCGGCTTCTATCGAAGAAGGCTATGTGAGGCTCTATAAAGAGCAAGCAAAGCGACTCAAACCCTTTACCGTCCTCATGGCGATGAATAACGCAGCAAGTGCACAGGTTGCCCTAGATTTTGGCTTAACGGGCCCAGATCTCACCTTCTGCACTGCCTGCTCATCATCCTCAGTCGCAATTGGCGAAGCCGTACGCCAAATTAGGCATGGTTACGTCGACGTTATGTTAGCAGGCGGCTCAGAAGCGCTGCTGACCTTTGGCACTATTAAAGCTTGGGAAGCCTTACGCACCTTAGCAGATGAAGATGAGCAGAATCCATCCGCATCTTGCAAACCTTTTTCAGAAAATCGCACGGGCTTAGTGTTGGGTGAAGGTGCAGCGATGGTGGTGTTGGAAGACATGGACCGAGCCATTGCTAGAGGCGCAAAAATTTACGCCGAAATGATTGGTTATGGCAGCAGCAATGATTCAGCACACATCACTCAACCCTCTGTTGAAGGTCAGGCACGCGCCATGCGCAAAGCCCTAGCCGAGGCCAAGATTGATGCAAGCCAGCTTGATTACATCAACGCGCACGGCACGGGCACAAAACTTAACGACATTACCGAAACCAATGCCATCAAAGAAGTTTGTGGTAAAACCATCCCGGTTAGCTCAACCAAATCTATGCATGGCCACTTGATGGGTGCGGCTGGTGCAGTTGAATTTGTCGCGTGTATGATGGCCATCCAAGAACAATCCTTACCACCAACGGCTCATCTGGCACAACCAGACCCTGAATGCGATTTAGACTACATTCCTAATATCGGCCGAAAAAACGTTAAAGTTGATACCGTGATGTCTAATTCTTTTGCATTTGGCGGCACCAGCGGCGTACTGATTGCCAAAAAAATACCGTCCTAGTTCCTCAATCTCCGTTTTAGAAATTAACAGATTTGAAACTTTTGATATTTTTCACAAATTGACTTGAATTTTTCCAAATAAATACCATCTTACTTAGCAATAACAATAAAAAAACAAAAACTAAGTAAGGAAGTTTTTAAATTTTGAGGAGCGTTAAGATGTCTACATTTAAAGAGGTTTATCAAAGATTCATCAATCTTGCGATTGCCACTGAGCAATTATCGGACTTACCTTCACTGGATCCTATCGAAAAGCGACTATTGGCGCTTTTAAGCCACTCTTGGTCTAACAACAAAAAAATGACTGTGGTCGAAAGCATGAACATCACCAACGAGCTATCGACTTCTACTATTTTTAGATATCTCAAAAAGTTACGCCAAAAAGGCTATCTTGAGCTGATTGTGGACGAGGTGGACAATCGCGTTAAATACGTTTCACCCACCAAACAATGTGACAAATATTTTAGCAAGCTAGGCAAACTGATGTCTGAGGCTAGCGCTAGTTAATCTGTTCAAACAGCCCAAATAAAAAGCCGCAATTGCGGCTTTTTATTTTTCGGCGCAGTTAAATCTCAAGGGCGTTCAATCTAACGCGAACGACTAATCACTCTAAAAATCAACACACCCAACACCAAAGCTGACACAAAGACCAAGCCTTTCGTTTCGCCCGCACCCAGCAGCACAATGCCAGGCCCAGGGCAGATACCTGCCAAGCCCCAACCTATCCCAAATAGCGCACTACCCAGCACCAATTCTTTGTCGATAAGCTGATTAGTCGGCATTTGTATAGGCAATCCTAAGAAGCTTTGTGTTCTTTTTTTGGCCAACAAAAATGCGACAAAGCCAATCATAATTGCACCCGCCATGACAAAGGCCAAAGATGGATCCCAAGTGCCAGCGATATCCAAAAACCCTAGCACCTTAGCTGGGTTAGCCATTCCAGCCAGAATCAAGCCCAGGCCAAAAATAAGGCCGGCAATAAAAGCAAACAGTACCGTTTTTAAATGATGATTCATGACTTAAGCCCCCAACACATGACGAACAACAAACACCGTGACTATCCCAGTCGCCATAAAAATTAAGGTGGCGACTAAAGAGCGTGGGGATATGCGTGACAATCCGCAAACACCATGACCACTGGTACAGCCCGAGGCAAAACTAGTACCAACGCCCACCAAAATCCCCGCCACAATAATTGTGCTTAAGCTGGCATCTAATTTAATTGCTGGCAAATCAGCCACCAAACTCCAAATAGACGCTGAAAAAGCCAATCCAGCTAAAAAAGCCAAGCGCCAAGCAGTGTCGTGTTTTTTGAAATTTAACAAACCGCCCAGGATCCCTGAAATACCCGCAATTCGACCATTAAAAAATAGCAGGATAGCCACCGCAACACCAATCAAAATACCGCCAGAAGCCGCATCCACCGGGGTAAAGTTTTGCCAATCAATCATTATTAACCCTTTCACATAAACTCGATAAAGCCTGCGCCATCGCAGGCATCACAGTCACAGCATTACTTGCATGCAACACACAATCTGTTGACCATATTTGGCTAATCCCCGCCTTCATCATGACGGCTTCTGCTTGCGCATCAAACAAAGCATGAGTCACTGCCACATCAACTGTTTTTGCGCCTGCTGCCAGCAAGAGTTCTGCCGCTCTAGCCAAGGTGTGTCCACTGCTCGCAATATCATCTAACAGCACAACAGCACGCCCTGCCACATTGATAGATGGCATCTGAATATCCACTGAACAATCGCCGAGACGGGTTTTAGTCGCCACTGCAAAGTCCAAATGATGAGCTCTTGCCGCTTGTGCCACCCATTGCGCTGACTCCTCATCAGGCCCAAGTAAAAATGGCTGCTCGCGCTTTTTAAGCGCCAACTCACCCAAAATTGGCGCAGCACTCAGATTTATCGCATCTTTAACAGGAATTGCTTCGCTTAAATTGGCCACGCGGTGCAAATGCGGATCAACGGTCACTACCGCATCAAACAAAGAGGCGAGCAAATCACCGACAATACGCTGACTAACCACTTCACCAGGAACAAAAGCAATATCTTGACGCATATAAGCCAAATACGGCGCAACCAAAGTAAGGTGCTTAGCGCCAAGTTGTCGCGCTGTTCTTGCAGCAAACAACAACTCAATCAGCTTTTCATTTGGGCGATCCAGACCATGAAATATCACTACACTGCTAGCAAGCGTTGCTGGCAATTTCAGCTTAAATTCACCATCAGGAAAATCATGTCGCTCAATTAAACCTGGCGTCAAATTTGCCAGCTTTGCTAAAGCCAAAGCTGAGGCTGCTTCAGCCTTAAAATACAACAATCCGATATCAGCCATTAAAACTCCACAAACACGTGATGAATTTCCTCTTCACGGCCTATTTGATAGCCGCTGGCTTTGTCACATAACTTTTTGGCAAAGACAAAATCAGCCTGAATCTCTGAGTGAATGCGGTACAAAGTCTCGCCAGCCTCAACTTTATCTCCCAACTTGCAAACCAAATCAATGCCAGCGCTACGCACTTTTGGTGCGCCTGCCAAACGAGCAATACTAGCGATCTGCAAATTATCAATACTCACCACCACGCCAGAAGTTGGTGCTTTTACTTCATACACCAAAGAACCCAAAGGCGGGTTTTTATGGTCAAACTGTTTAGAACCCTGCGCCTCAATAATGGCGTTCATCTGCGCCAATGCTCGACCTGAATCCAGAATGTCCCGCGCAATCGCAAAGCCTTCGCCACCACGCACATCGGGATCATACTCAATCAACCGGCCAGCCAATCGGAGGGCTTTTTGCCGCAGATCCATAGGCGCTAACGGGTCGTTCTCTAAAACACGCATCACATCGCGCGCCTCCAGCACTGGGCCAATCCCAAAGCCAATAGGCTGGCGCCCATCGGTTATCACCACATCCAAAGAAAGATTCATCTGTAAGGCAACATATTCAAACAAATGCTTAAGATTTTGCGCATCCTGCATAGAGCGCACTTTTGCGGTGGGACCAATCGGAATATCCAACACCAAATGCGTAGAGCCTGCAGCAATTTTTTTAGAAAGAATGGAAGCCACCATCTGAGCGGGCGAATCTAAAGACAAAGGACGCTCCACTGCAATCAACACATCATCAGCAGGAGAAAGGTCGGACGAGCCGCCCCAAGCCAAACAGCCATTATGCTTAATCACAATGTCAGAAAGCTTTTTAAAAGGCAGATCGACATCGGCCAACACTTCCATCGTGTCGGCAGTACCTGCTGGCGAGGTAATCGCACGTGATGACGTTTTAGGACACAACATGCCATAAGCCGCCACAATAGGCACTACCAACATAGAAGTACGATTGCCAGGGATACCCCCTATGCAATGTTTGTCGACGACGATAGGCCTTTTCCAATCAAGACGACGGCCAGACTTCACCATTGCCTCAGTCAAAAAGTAAATCTCCTCGCGATCCATCTCTCCACGATTGGTTGCCACCACAAAAGCCGTTAACTCAATCTTGGAGTAATGATGCTGAGCGATATCTTTCACAATCCCCAAAAAATCACTTTTATTTAAGCGCTCGCCATTAATTTTGCGGAACAAGGCCTCCATCGAGGCAGGTCGCTCAGCTTGCGAAATATAAGCGCCTTCACCCTCTGCAACGCCTAGCAGCTTAAAGGCCTCCTCAGAAAGCCC
>JBDLQN010000002.1:0-39099 GCA_039800585.1 Pseudomonadota bacterium | reverse complement strand
TTTGTTGGATTGTGGATACGAAAGAATTCAAACAGCAAGTCACGATAAGTCGTCACGGCCGGATCAAAAACAATCTTTAATGTTTCAGCATGGCCTGTGGTGCCCGTAGTAACCTCGCGGTAGCCAACGTTGGCAATATGACCACCAGAAAAGCCGACTTCTGTTTGAATTACACCTGGCAGTGAGCGGAATAACTCTTCCATGCCCCAGTAGCATCCTCCCGCTAAATAAGCTGTTTCGAAACTCATTCTTGTCTTTTAATCGCCAACGCGTTAACGCAGTAGCGCAGTTTGCTTGGCGCAGGGCCGTCTGGAAAAACATGACCTAAATGCGCATCGCAAGTATTGCATGTGATTTCAATACGCTCTTTTGTTAGGCTGTCATCGAGGTAATAGGCAATCGAATTGCCTTGAATGGGCTGCGTGAAAGAAGGCCAGCCCGTCTTTGAGTCGAATTTTTCGGAGGAATCAAAAAGCAGGGTGTCACAACAAGCGCAAACATATTTGCCCGGTTCAAAATGCGAACACATAGGCGAGCTAAAAGGACGCTCAGTACCAGCTTCACGGGTCACCCAGTAGACATCTTCATTGAGTAACTTTTTCCATTGCTCGCCAGTTTTGACGATTCTTTTGTCAGCGGCTGGCGTGCCAGTTTTGACGAACTTTTCAATATCTTCCCAAGTGAGCATGATGCGATCCTTAATATAGACTAGCTTTTTACCTCACATCTGACCAGGAGGCAATATAGAGGTTCGAAACATTCGGGGTGCCTAAAAGCGAAAAAGCCCTGCATTTCTGCAGGGCTTTAAATTTGGCTCCTCAACCTGGGCTCGAACCAGGGACCTACGGATTAACAGTCCGGCGCTCTACCAACTGAGCTATTGAGGAATCGGTGAAGGCGTGATAATAAAGGCTTGTGGCCTTTTGGTCAACAACAAACCACAGAAATTTTAAATTATTTAAGCCAGTGCTTTTTCAATGCGATCAAGCGCGTTTCTTAGGTTATCCATTGAGGTGGCGAAGGAAATGCGGAAGTAACCATCGGCACCAAAGGCTGATCCGGGCACGACAGCGACGCCTACGTTCTCAAGTAAATATTCAGAAAGCGCGAGATCGGAGGCCTCTTTGATTTTGCCCTCTTTGAAAAGGTTGTCGATGGCTGGGCGCGCATCAGGGAAGGCGTAGAAAGCGCCACCCGCTTTGATGCATTTTAGACCGCGCATTTGGTTGAAACGATCCACCACATATTCGTGGCGCTCAATAAACGCCTTAACCATTGGGGTGATGCATTCTTGAGGGCCTTCCAAAGCGGCCTGTGCAGCCACTTGAGAAATAGAGGTCGGATTAGAAGTTGATTGCGATTGCAAGATTTCCATCGCCTTAATGATGTTTGCTGGACCTGCGGCGTAACCAATACGCCAGCCAGTCATGGAATAGGCTTTTGAAACCCCATTAAGCACGATACAGCGCGATTTTAATTCTGGCGCAGCGTTTAAGATGTTGTAAAACTTATCACCTGTGAGGTTAACGTGTTCATACATATCATCCGTCGCTACCAGTACATGTGGATGGCGTTTTAGCACATCACCCAGCGCTTTTAATTCATCAAGCGTATAAACAGCGCCCGTTGGGTTGGAAGGGCTGTTAATCATGAATAGCTTGGTTTTTGGGGTGATCGCCGCTTCTAATTGCGCTGGCAGTAATTTGAAACCTTGCTCGATACCGCACTCAATAATCACAGGTTTTGCGCCAGCGACTACAGCGATATCAGCATACGAAACCCAATAAGGCGCAGGCACAATCACTTCGTCACCTGGGTTTAATACGGCAAGTGCTAAGTTAAAAATACATTGCTTACCACCCACACCCACAATCACTTCTTTTTCGGTGTAGTCGAAATCATTTTGCGTTTTGAATTTGTTAACAATCGCCTTTTTGAGGCCCGGAATGCCTGCAACCGGAGTGTATTTGGTAAAGCCACTATCGATGGCTTTTTTGGCGGCATCTTTAATGTGTTGAGGAGTGTCGAAATCTGGCTCGCCTGCGCCCAAGCCAATGATGTCTTTGCCTTCAGCTTTTAACTTGGCTGCGCGTGCAGTGACAGCAAGTGTTGGGGATTCTTTAATTGATTGAACGCGCTGAGAAAGAACTTGTTGTGAGGCTTCCAAAATGACATCCTTGAGCATAAAAACGCAAAGATGCAATTTTACTCAAAAATAAGGCGCTGAGAAAGGCGTTCAGTCACCTAAGCGCACGTTTTTATTGCAACAAAATAAAATTAACAGTCTGCCGTGCAGGCAAGGGCCCTATTAAATTCTTCAGCGGTTTCAGCGTTAATGTGGCTGATAGACATCTTAATGGCTTCGACTTCAGTCTTGTTGCCTTGCTCGGAGGCGATTAAGCCCACCCTAAATAGCGCGTCGATATTTTCGCCGTTGAGCATGATGGCGCGGCGATAAGATTTCTCAGCCTCTGTTTTAAGCTTAAGGTGCTCTTGGGCAAAACCCAGCTCGTACCAAGCTTCAGAGTTATTAGGTTCAGTTTTAATCCATTTTTCAGCGACGCTTGCGAGCTTAGACCAGTCTTCCTGAATTTCAGGCTCGGCGATTTGCATAAAGAATGGTTTTTGCGCATCGTTTTCTTCCCAGAATGTTTTTCCATCAATGGGGAATTGTGTTTCGGCAGGCTTGGTTTTGAGTGAGTCTAGCCACTCCACAGGGAGTGCATAGAAATAAGCATTTTTTCCTGGGGTTTTGAAGGTGTTAATCCCAATCAAACGACCTTCGCCGTCGAATAAACCGCTTCCGCTGGCGCCCATGGCAAAGCGTGCTGTGCTGCGAATTACATTTGCACTGTCAAAAGGGTAAATGGATTTAATGCTGCCTATGGAGGTGATTGGCGCTGGTGAAGCGCTTGAATGGCCTATCGCGACGATTTCTTCGCCTTTTTTCATGGTGGTTGCAGAGCCCGTTTTGGCAGGCGGGAAGGGTAGGGATTCTGAGGTGACTAAGCACAAGTCATGATAACGATCTGCTTGAACGCTATTGATAGGGAAGCTGTCTTCGCCACGCGAGACCCAAGGCTCTTTTGTTTGCCTGAAGATATGGCAATTGGTGAGTACTTTTTGCGGTTCTATGACTACGCCAGAACCATAGGCGAGGCTCCCATCAGGGTTGTAACCTCTAATCATTACGATGGAGAAAAATGAACCTAATAGCTTTTCTCTGTCGAATGCTTGAGCAGTAGGGATAAGCGTAATCAATGAAAGTGTAAAAAAAGCGGCTTTTAAGTGGCTTTTAAATAAACGCATGACGGACCCCAATGATGAATTGATTTTATTTTTACAAATGACCAGCAGCTTTTTATAAAGTTCGCGAATTAATTAATTTTGCTCATTTTAAGCCTGTTAAAATGCTGCATTAAACAGAGGGTAAGCCATTGATCGTTACATTTCCAAATAGCAAATACCAGCTTCATCAGCCCTTTCCACCAGCAGGTGATCAACCTGCGGCTATTGAGAAATTGGTCTCAGGAATTGAGTCTGGTATGCGTTTTCAAACGCTATTGGGCGTAACAGGCTCTGGCAAAACCTACACCATGGCTAATGTGATCGCCAGAACAGGCCGCCCAGCCATTGTGACTACTATCAGCCTGAAGCCTATGTGCCTTCACGTGATTTGTTTATCGAAAAAGACTCCAGCATTAACGACCATATCGAGCAGATGCGACTTTCCGCTACGAAGGCTTTATTAGAGCGCGAGGACGCGATTATTGTGGCCTCTGTTTCTGCTATTTATGGCATTGGCGACCCTGTGGATTATCACGGCATGGTGTTGCACTTGCAGCAGGGCGAAAAAATGAGTCAGCGTGATGCCATCTTACGCCTTGTAGGGATGCAGTATGAGCGTAACGATTTTGATTTTGCGCGGGGTAACTTTAGAGTGCGCGGTGATGTGATAGACGTGTTTCCCGCCGAGAATAGCGAAACCGCCGTCCGCATTTCCTTGTTCGATGATGAAGTCGAGACCTTGACCTTGTTTGACCCGCTAACAGGTGAAACCTTTAAAAAAGTGCCTCGTTATACGGTTTACCCATCAAGTCACTATGTGACGCCCCGTGAAACCACCTTAAGAGCGATCGAAAAGATCAAGCTTGAACTTAAAGCGCGGACAGACTTTTATATTAAAACAGGTAAGCTGGTTGAGGCGCAGCGTATCGAGCAGCGTACGCGTTTTGATTTGGAAATGCTGAACGAGATAGGCTTCTGCAAGGGGATTGAAAATTACTCCCGCCATTTGTCAGGGCGTGCTGAAGGGGAGGCACCTCCAACTTTGATTGATTATTTGCCAAATAATGCGCTGATGATTATGGATGAAAGCCATGTCACTGTTCCACAAATTGGCGCGATGTATAAAGGCGACAAATCGCGTAAAGAGAATTTGGTGGATTATGGCTTCCGATTGCCTTCGGCTTTGGATAATCGACCGCTAAAGTTTGAAGAGTTCGAAAAGATCATGCGACAAACTGTGTTTGTGTCAGCTACGCCGGCAGACTATGAGGCAACGCATCAGCAGCAAGTAGTCGAGCAGGTGGTGCGCCCAACCGGTTTGATAGATCCTGAAATTATTGTTAAACCTGCTGACACCCAGGTGGATGACTTGCTCTCTGAAATTAAACTGCGTGTCGATGTTGGTGAGCGTGTTTTAGCAACAACCCTAACTAAACGTATGGCCGAAGACTTAACTGACTATCTGTCCGAACATGGCATTAAAGTCCGTTATTTGCACTCGGATATTGATACTGTGGAACGCGTTGAGATTATTCGAGATCTGCGCTTGGGTGAGTTTGATGTCTTGGTTGGTATCAACTTATTACGTGAAGGCCTCGATATTCCTGAGGTTTCTTTGGTGGCTGTGCTAGATGCTGATAAAGAAGGCTTTCTCCGTTCAGAGCGCTCTCTTATTCAGACCGCAGGCCGTGCAGCACGCAACCTCAACGGCAAGGTAATTTTTTACGCGAATAATATGACGCGCTCGATGAAAGCAGCTATGGGTGAGACTGCGCGTCGTCGAGAAAAGCAAATGGCCTTCAATAAAGCGCATGGCATTGTGCCTAAAGGCGTATCTAAGCGCATCAAAGACATTATTGATGGTGTTTACGATAAAGATGAAGCGCTGCGAGAGCGAAAAGCCGCACAAGAACAGGCGAGTTATGAGGCTTTAAGCGAAAAACAAATTGCCAAAGAGATGAAGCGCTTGGAGAAAGCCATGCATGATAGTGCTAAGAATCTTGAGTTTGAAAAAGCTGCTGAGTTTAGAGATCAGCTTAAAAAGCTTAGGGAAAAGTTTTATGGCGCCGACGTTTCTGACTTAGTCTAAAAGTCGGTCGTTTCTTGGTAGAGTAAATATAGTTTGATTGTTTTCCTTACATTGGCAGATATAACCCATGCACTTATGGCGCCAATGTTGATGACTTGAATGCTAGAACGAACAAGTGCATTGGCTGTATATAGGTAAGTGTTGCCCGTACATTGGCGGGCATGACCCCTGCGGTTATGGCGCCGATGACTGATCTGCCCCAATAAAAAAAGCCCCTGGCGTGTGAATAATCCGCTTTAGCGGATATATTCCACGGACAAGACCCTTGCGGTCTGGGGCTTTTTTAAATTAACGGCTTAAAGACTTACTTCTGTGTTTGCACAATTACAAGTGGTTCATCACCACCTTTGTCTTCAGCCTTCTTTTGCCAAGCTGCCGCTTTACGTGGCTTTTTAGGGGCTTCCTCAACGACAGGGGCTGCCGCAGCTTTTTCTGCTTTAGTCTCCACTAATTGAAGCCCGCTGGCTGCCAAATCCACAGGTTTGGCTTTGGCAGCTGGTTTGCGCGCTGGCTTAGCTTTTTTCTCTGCTTTGGCTTGCTCTGGTTTGCCTTCAGCTTTTTCAGCTACAGGTTTCGCTGTTGCCTCAGTAGCCGGTTTTTCAGCAGGTGCTGATTTTTCTACCTTGTTTTCTGCTGGCGCTTTGGTAGCTGGTTCAGCCTTAACTGGTGCTTCAGCTTTAGGCGCAGCCACTGGCGCTGACGCTTCAGCCATCAATTGTTCGTTTTCAACAAATGGACGGTCACCAGTTGGGCGATCTTGACGTGGACCACGGTCACGGCGGTTATTGCGGCCGCGACGATTGTTGTTACGTGATTCACGCTGTTCATTCGCTCTTTCTTCACCTTGTTGAGCCGCCTCTAGTGCAGGTGCTTGTTGCGGTTTTTCGCGCTCCACACGCTCTTGTTGGCGAGCTTGGTTGTTTGCACGTTCACCACTGAAATCTCTATCTTGGCGATTGCGGTTACGATTGCGATTGCGGTTGCGATCACGGCGACCGCGGTGCTCACGTTGTTCTTGCTTTGGAGCGTCTTTTTTCACTAAGCCGCTGAATAACGCTTTTACACGGGCCAATAAAGAAACGCCTTTTTCAACACTCACTGGTGCTGGTGCAGCAGGGGTGATGCCTCTCACAGCAGCTACTTGCTTGATCGCTTGTGCTTGTGGCGCAGCTTGATGCACTTCGTCTTCTGTCGGCATTTCTACCATTTGGTAGCTGCGTGGGCCATCTTCAGTGCTGTCATCTACTTTGATGCGGGTAATGTTGTAGTTAGGTGTTTCCAAATGAATATTTGGAATCAACACCACTTCAACCCCAGTGCGTTGTTCAATTTTGTGAATGTCTGCACGTTTTTCATTAAGCAAGAATGTTGCGGCTTCAACAGGTAGTTGAACTTGGATAACTTTGCTGTTTTCTTTCATTGCTTCTTCTTGCGTAATACGCAAGATGTGAAGTGCGGTTGATTCAATGCCACGGATATGACCAATGCCATGACAGCGTGGGCAAGCAATGTGGTTGCCTTCACCTAAGCTAGGGCGCAAGCGTTGACGAGAAAGCTCCAACAAACCAAAACGTGAAATTTTGCCGGTTTGAACGCGTGCGCGGTCGTAATGCAAAGCTTCGCGTAGGCGATTCTCTACTTCACGTTGATTGCGTTGGCTTTCCATGTCGATAAAATCGATGACTACCAAACCGCCTAGGTCACGCAAACGTAATTGGCGAGCAACTTCTTCAGCTGCTTCTAGGTTGGTATTAAAAGCCGTGTTTTCGATGTCGCTACCTTTGGTTGAGCGACCTGAGTTCACGTCCACAGACACCAAAGCTTCTGTATGGTCGATTACAATCGCGCCGCCAGAAGGCAAACGCACTTCGCGAGAGAAGGCTGTTTCGATTTGGTGTTCGATTTGGAAACGTGAGAACAGAGGGATTTCATCTTGATAAAGTTTCACGCGGGCAACATGGCCAGGCATCACGTGATTCATAAACTGAACCGCTTGTTCGTGAATATCTGGGGTGTCAATTAAGATCTCACCGATATCAGGCTGGAAATAATCGCGAATAGCGCGAATTACTAAACTGCCTTCTTGGTAGATTAGGAAAGGGGCATTTTGAATGGTAGATGCACCTTCAATCGCGTTCCAAAGTTGAAGCAAGTAGCTTAAGTCCCATTGCAACTCTTCCACGCTACGACCAATCCCTGCAGTACGCGCAATAATACTCATGCCATTAGGCACTTCAAGTTGCGCCATGGTGTCGCGCAGCTCGTTACGATCTTCGCCTTCGATGCGGCGTGAAACACCACCACCACGTGGATTGTTAGGCATTAGCACTAAGTAACGACCAGCTAATGAGATGAACGTGGTCAGAGCCGCACCTTTATTGCCGCGCTCGTCTTTGTCCACTTGAACGATGACTTCTTGACCTTCTTTTAGCACGTCTTGAATACGTGCTTTGCCACCTTCAGCGTCGCCTTGGAAATAGCTGCGCGCTACTTCTTTGAACGGCAAGAAACCGTGACGATCGGTACCGTAATTAACGAAGGCTGCTTCAAGAGAAGGTTCGATGCGGGTAATGACGCCTTTGTAGATGTTGCTCTTGCGTTGTTCTTTACCTGCGGATTCAATGTCCAAATCGATTAGTTTTTGGCCATCAACGATTGCAACGCGCAGTTCTTCTGACTGCGTTGCGTTAAATAACATACGTTTCATTGTGTTTACTCCAGCGCTCGGAGCAAGTTGCAGGGGAGGTCGCTTTGCTTTTTGAATGATTTAAGCGAGGTGCCACCTAGAGCATGGCAATTGATTGTCAACGCGATATCAGCTTAACGCTATCAGAAATGATGACAAGGTTCTTTTTAACACACTAAAAAATGGCGCTTATTTGCCATTAACACGTGATGGTTTTGATTTAAGCATCACGTTCGCATCGAATAGATTGTTATTCGATTGAATTATTTAACGATTTAATCGTTGAGTGTTTAGTTTGAATCCCAGTAATTTTAATTCTGTTTGTTAATTTCGATTCGGTTTAGTCGACAAATCGGCTAAAATTCAAAGTGCTAGCTATTCCAAGCCATGTGGTTGCTGATACTTTCTTGGTATTGGGCAACTGTCTGCAAAGGCCTGAGCGCAATAATTTTTAATACATCAATCGCTACTTGTTTGTTTGGCGAGCGAAATTAACCAAGGTATTTTTTTTGTAACTTATTACATTCTTTGAAGAAGCGCTTAGCGCATTTACTTCAAAGAGATACGTAGTATAGGTGAGATGACAAATTTAAGCAAAATAAGTAATGAAATTAGTGAATCAAGTGCTGCTTTTATTGAAATAGATGAAGCAAGCGAAGGGCAGCGCATTGATAATTTCCTTACTAAAACCCTCAAAGGCGTGCCTAAAAGTCATCTCTATCGCATTCTGCGTAGCGGCGAAGTGCGGGTGAATAAAAAGCGTATCGATGCTACCTACAAATTGGCGGCTGGTGATCTTGTCCGCGTGCCGCCTATCAGAACAAGCATCACGCCCAATGAAGGCCAGCCACAAAAGCCTGTTACAGCGCGTTTAGAGAAATCCATTATTTTTGAAGATGATGCCATGTTAGTGCTGGATAAGCCTGCTGGAATGGCGGTGCATGGCGGCAGTGGAGTGAGTAAGGGTGTGATTGAGCAATTAAGGCTGGAGCGCCCGCAAGCCAAATTCTTAGAATTGGTACATCGATTAGACCGTGAAACTTCGGGTGTACTGATGGTGGGCAAGAAGAGAAGTGCTTTGGTGGCGCTTCACGAAGCCATGCGTCGCAATCAAATGGATAAGCGCTATTTCATGCTGGTGCATGGGCATTGGATAGAAAAGAAGAAAAAAGTCGTTTTAACATTACAAAAGTATTTGTTAGAAAATGGCGAACGTCGCGTGAGTGTCGCAACAGGCAAGCCTAATCCTCGCGCAGAGGATGAAGGTCAAACTTCTGAAACTATTTTTCATCTCAAAGCCCATTATGGTGATTTCTCATTACTTGAAGCTCAGCTTATTACTGGGCGTACGCATCAATTGCGGGTGCAATTAGCGCATTTAGGGTTTCCTATTGTGGGCGATGATAAATACGGTGATTTTGCCTTAAACAAGGCACTGCAAAAGCAAGGCTTAAAGCGTATGTTTTTGCATTCTGCGGAGACAACCATTCGCCATCCACTCAAAGATGAGAAGTTGAAATTAGTCGCGCCGCTCCCATCTGAGTTACAAAAGTTTTTGGATAAATTAGCTTTAGAAAATAAATAATGCAGAATAATTACGATTTAATTGTTTTTGATTGGGACGGCACTTTGGCCAACTCCACCCAATTGATAGTGGATTCGATTTGCCAAGGCAGCCAAGATGTCGGTTTGCCTGTTCCTAGCCAAGAGGCAGCGAGCGGCATTATCGGATTGGGTTTTAGAGAAGCATGTTATGCCCTTTTTGGGCAAATCCCTGATGACGTATTGGCTAACATCACGGCGCGTTACACCTATTATTACGGTGAAGGCGAAAACGATATTCCGCTTTTTGATGGTGCCGCTGAGGTTGTTGCTCATTTAGCAGAAAAAGGCGTTGCGCTTGGCGTTGCGACAGGCAAAGGCCGCAGAGGCTTAAATCGCGCCTTAGCCCGAAGTGGCATTGAACATCACTTTGTGGCGACTCGTTGTGTCGACGAATGCCACTCTAAGCCGCACCCGCAAATGATTTTGGAGTTGATGGATGAAGTGGCAGCAACACCGCAACGTACTTTAATGGTGGGCGATACCAGCTTTGATTTACAGATGGCGCAAAATGCCAATGTGTCCAGCGTGGGTGTTACATTTGGCGCGCACCCATTAGAGCGATTGTTGCCACATGCACCAGTGGCCCATTTTGATCAGTTTGAGAAACTGGGGCATTGGCTAAAAGCGAATGCTTAAAGATGGCAAAACGCTGGATTTGCAAGAGCGAAGATTTATTAAGTGAAGGCCTTGGTATTCGTTTCGCCTTGCCTGAGTTGGGCGAGCATGTGACGGGGTTTTTGGTGAGGTCGGTAGGTAAGGCGCATGCTTATGTGAATCAATGTGCGCATGTGCCTGTTGAGCTGGATTGGAACCAAGGTGATTTTTTCAACTCAACTAAAGACTACTTAATTTGTGCCACGCATGGCGCACATTATGAACCTCGGACAGGTCTTTGTGTCCTAGGTCCTTGTGTGGGAAAGCGATTAAGGCCGATTGCTGTATATGAGCAAAATGGTAATATCGAAATCGACCTCGATTTTATATAGCCTTTCATATAACCAAATTTTATTTATTTTAAAGAGAACGTGATGTCTGAAGAGCTAAAACCAAAAAAACCTAATTGGGAACGCGAGTTATTAGAAAAGTTAGCCTTTGCTTGGGTAAAAGAGCAAAGACGTAATCGTTTTTGGCGTGTGTTTTTCAGAACGCTGGCCTTTGTATATTTGTTCATGTTGTTGTTTTATATGCTGAATTGGATAGGGGCAGGTAGTACGCATAGTTCAGAAGATCACACGGCGCTCATTGATATTCAGGGTGAAATCGGCGTGGGGGCTGACGTCACCGCCGACTCAGTCATTAGTAGCCTGCATGATGCTTACGATAACAAACACACTAAAGGCATTATTTTGCGTATCAATAGCCCAGGCGGCAGTCCTGTCCAAGCGGGCATCATTAACGATGAAATTCGTCGTGAACGCAAATTGCATCCAAAAATTCCTGTGTACGCTGTGGTTGAAGATATTTGTGCCTCAGGGGGTTATTACATTGCCGTAGCCGCTGACAAAATTTATGTGGATAAGGCTAGCATTATTGGCTCAATAGGCGTGTTGATGGATGGTTTTGGCTTTACTGGCATCATGAACAAAGTGGGTGTTGAGCGTCGTTTGATGACAGCGGGTGAAAATAAGGCGATGTTAGATCCATTCTCACCGGTCAACCCTAAACACAAAGCGCTAGCGCAGAACATGTTGAATGAAGTGCATCAGCAATTTATTGCAGTGGTGCGTGAGGGTCGAGGTGATCGTCTACGTGAAACCCCAGAAACCTTTAGTGGCTTATTTTGGAGTGGTGAAGCGGGCATTAAGATGGGCTTAGCAGATGCTTTGGGAAGCTCTGATTACGTGGCTCGTGAAGTGATTAAGCAAGAAAATATCGTAGACTTTACGACCCAAGAGGGCTTGGCGGATCGTGTCGCTAAAAAGTTTGGTGCCTCTTTCTCTAGCAGTCTTTTTAAAGGGCTCAGTCTGAAATAGCGAGGTGTTTCAGGGATCAATAAAAAAGGCGCATTAAGCGCCTTTTTTATTGTGTGCAATTGAGACTATTTGCGAGGGAGTCCACCTAATAAAGCAGCCACTTCTCGTTTTGGTGCGCCAGTTCTAGCAATAGGTTTTACAGGCTTGGGCGCTACTGTGGTGCCGCTTGGTTCATATGGCTTATCAAACCATGGATCTGCGCTTGAGTTTGGTTTTTTTGACAGCGGTTTTGAGTAAACGCTTTTGCCAGACTTTTCTTTAGGAATTTCGCGTTTAATAAGCTTTTCAATTTCGGCCAAATACTTTTCTTCGTCTGGCGCAACTAAAGAAATTGCTTCACCTAAGGCACCTGCTCGGCCAGTACGACCAATGCGATGCACGTAATCTTCTGGCGCACTTGGGATTTCATAGTTGATGACCATAGGGAGCTGGTCGATATCTAGGCCACGCGCGGCGACGTCAGTGGCGATTAAGGCCACGACTTTGCCTTGTTTAAAAGCTTCCAACGCTTGAATACGCTCCGATTGGCTCTTGTCGCCATGAATTGCATCGGCCGCAATACCTTCACGTACAAGCTGTCGTGCTAAACGACTGGCTGTTAGCTTAGTTTTGGTAAAAACAATCACTTGTTTTGTGCTGTTTTCGGTTAATAGCTTGGATAGCAAGCCGTGTTTGTTGTCTTGATCCACCAAGTACACTTTTTGTGTGACGTTTTCGTTGGTGGCGTTACTGCGCGCAACTTCTATTAGCAGTGGATTGTTTAAAAACGCTTCAGAAAGCTTTTTGATTTCATCCGAGAAAGTGGCTGAGAACATCAAGTTTTGGCGTTGCTTAGGTAAAAGCGCCAAGATACGTTTCAGGTCGGGCATAAAACCCATGTCTAACATACGGTCTGCTTCATCGAGCACTAGCATTTGTACTTGGCTTAATGAGAGTGTGCGTTGTTCAACATGGTCAAGTAATCGGCCTGGGGTTGCCACTAAAATCTCCACGCCCCGCATAAGGGCAGGAGTTTGCGTTTTAATATCGACGCCGCCATAAACCACTAAAGAGCGCAAATTAGTGTGTTTTGCATAAATTTGAATGCTCTCTTGCACTTGAATGGCCAACTCACGTGTTGGAACCAGAATAAGTGCTCGAATCGGGTGTTTGGCTGGTGACGCGCTGGCGTTGGCTTGCGGCAATAAATTTTGCAGCATCGGCAGCGAGAATGCTGCTGTTTTGCCCGTACCAGTCTGTGCGCCTGCCATTAAGTCACGGCCTAGCAAAGCCTCAGGAATAGCCTGTGCTTGGATAGGTGTTGGTGTTTGGTAGCCAGACTCTTCTAGCGCCTTGAGAATTTCGGGCGCTAGTTTGAGTGAGGCAAAAGTAATTGTTTCTGTAGTCACGGCGTCATTCTAATAGAATTAAGCGTAATGGCGAGAACGACGTTGACCGTGCTCTGATTGGCGACGACCTTCGTGTTGCCCACCTTCTTGACGGCGATTGTCGCCATTCTGAGGGCGTGCGCCAAAACCAAATTTGTTGCCGCGATGATCATCTTGGCGTGCTGGGCGATTGCCGTTTCGATTGCCTTCGCGGTTACCATCAGCAAATTGACCACGTTGAGGTCTGTTGCTATCACGGTTGCTATCGTTGCTGCGTGATTTAAAGCCAGTGTTATTTTCTGGCTGGCTTGGCTGACCGCCAAAACGATGTTCACGGCCGAAATCTCTGTCGCCACGATCTGAGCGAGCACCATGTGAGCGTTGGTTGCGATCCGCATAAGGGCGTTTGTTTGAGTTGTTGCGACCACCTGGACGACCGCCGCGTGGCGCACCTTCATTACGAGGCGCTGCACGTTTTGGTTCCAAACCAGCAATCACTGAAGGCTCTAAACGTTGGCCTGTGAATTGCTCAATTTTGCGCACTTGGAATCGATCTGCGTTTGAGGCAAATGAGATTGCGATACCTGTGTTGCCTGCGCGGCCAGTACGGCCAATACGGTGTACGTAATCTTCTGCCTGTTTAGGTAAGTCGTAGTTAATTACATGTGAAATACCTGCAACGTCGATACCGCGTGCTGCAACGTCAGTTGCCACAAGCACTTTAATGTCGCCATGACGTAGTTTGGTTAAAGTGCGGTTACGTGCACCTTGTGTCATATCGCCGTGCAAAGCAGCTGTTCTGTGGCCTGCTGCGTATAAGTCATCAGCCAATACGTCAGCATGACGTTTAGTTGAAGTGAAAATGATGGTTTGATTCACTTCAGGGTCAATCAGCAAATGCTCAAGCAATTTGTTTTTGTGTGACATGTCATCTACATAGTGCAAACGTTGCTCAATGTTTTCGTGTTTTTGCGTTTGTGCAGCAATCTCAATGCGTTTCGGGTTGTGCAAAATCTCTTGCGCAACACGAACGATGCTTGGGTCAAAGGTTGCAGAGAACAACAAGTTTTGGCGTTCGGCTGGTAAAGCAGCGCAAATATGCTCGATATCTGGCATAAAACCCATATCCAACATACGGTCGGCTTCGTCCAATACCAACATTTGCAAGCGTGACATATCAATACGGCCACGTTCCATGTGGTCAATCAAACGACCTGGTGTTGCCACCAAGATATCAATCGGTTGTGAAAGTAGTTTGTTTTGCAGCGGATAAGGCATGCCACCCACGATGCTGACTGTGCGGGCGCGAATGAATTTGCCGTATTTACGTGCTGCATCATTGACTTGGGCTGCTAATTCACGTGTTGGCACTAATACCAATACGCGAGGACCGCGACTTTTAACTGGATGTGGCGTAGCCAGTAAGTTGAGCGCTGGTAGCGTAAAAGCAGCGGTTTTACCTGTACCTGTTTGTGCTGAAGCCATTAAATCGTGGCCTGCCATTACTTCAGGAATGGCCTGGGCTTGAATAGGCGTAGCTTGTGTGTAACCTGATTCTTGCACGGCGCGAAGAATCGAAGGATGTAAATTTAATTGGTCAAAATTAGTTGTTACTGCGTTGTCTGTCGACATGGTGTTCCCTTAAATAAAATTCAAAAAGGGCGCAAGAAGGCGCTGTGTTAAACAGCGCAATACACTAAAAGTCACAACAGATTAAATCATGAGTTTAGTATGTTTTTACTGGCGCACGGGCATAGCCACTAACCAGAATTACATACAAGAAAGCCACAAAATTTCGACGGGCTTTGAAGGGCTAGGGCGATGATATTTTTCCAGGTACGTTCATTAAACTTTCATTTTTTGTTGGTTTAATGACCTTACCGAAGCCCGCAGTATATAGATTGCTACACTGATGTCAAAGCTTATATTGTTAATGGACTGTAAAAGCAGGCTATTTATTAGGCGGGTTTTCGGCGGATTGTGTTAAAATCGCGCCCTTTTAATTGACGGCTTTTTTAAAAAGCCACGGAATCTTATGTCTAGAAATCTACGCAATATCGCGATTATCGCTCACGTTGACCACGGCAAAACAACCTTGGTGGACAAGCTGTTACAACAAGCGGGTACTTTTGCTGCTCACCAAGCGGTGAATGAACGTGTGATGGACTCAGGCGATATTGAAAAAGAACGCGGCATTACCATTCTTGCGAAAAATACCGCAGTAAATTACGAAGGTACGCACATTAATATTGTGGACACCCCAGGCCACGCTGACTTCGGTGGCGAGGTGGAGCGCGTATTAGGCATGGTGGATGGCGTGGTGTTATTGGTGGACGCAGTTGAAGGTCCAATGCCACAAACGCGCTTTGTGACTAAAAAAGCCTTGGCACTTGGTTTGAAGCCTATTGTGGTGATTAACAAGGTTGACCGTCCAGGCTCACGCACGGATTGGGTGATTAACCAAACTTTTGATTTGTTCGCTAACTTGGGCGCCACTGACGAGCAATTAGACTTCCCTGTGGTTTACGCTTCTGCCTTGAATGGTTTTGCAACATTGGATATGAGCAAGCCTTCAGATACGATGCGTCCTTTGTTTGAAACCATTTTGAGCCATGTGCATGCGCCAAAAGGTGATAGCAATGCGCCATTACAAATGCAAGTATCAGCGCTTGATTACTCTACTTATACTGGCCGTTTGGGCGTAGGTCGTATTTGGAATGGCCGTATCAAACCTGGTCAATCCGTGGCCATTATGAATGGCGATCAGCAAGTGGGTTCTGGTCGTATCAATCAGGTACTTGGTTTCAAAGGTCTTGAGCGTGTAGAGGTTCAAGGTGCTGAAGCGGGCGATATCGTGATTATTTCTGGCCTTGAAGATATTGGTATTGGCGTAACAATCGCCGATAAAGACCAACCTCAAGGCTTGCCAGTGTTGGCTGTGGATGAGCCTACCTTGACCATGGACTTTATGGTGAACACTTCACCGTTAGCGGGTACAGAGGGTAAGTTTGTGACTAGCCGTCAAATTCGTGATCGTCTGACAAAAGAGCTTTTAGTAAACGTGGCTTTGCGTGTTGAAGATACTGCGGATGCGGACGTATTCCGTGTATCAGGTCGTGGCGAATTGCACTTGACGATTCTTTTGGAAAACATGCGCCGTGAAGGTTTTGAAATGGCGGTAGGTAAGCCACGTGTGGTGTTCCGTGAGATTGATGGCGAAAAATGTGAACCATACGAAATTCTGACTGTGGACTTGGAAGATGATACCCAAGGTTCGGTGATGGAGGAGTTAGGTCGTCGTCGTGGTGAGCTACAAAATATGGAATCAGATGGTAATGGCCGTACCCGTTTGGAATACAAGATTCCAGCGCGTGGTTTGATTGGTTTCCAAAGTGAATTCCTGACCATGACGCGTGGTACAGGTTTGATGGCCCATATTTTTGATGAATATGCACCTGTAAAAGCGGATATGCCAGGTCGTCGTAATGGTGTGTTGATTTCTGCTGAACATGGTGAGGCGGTAGCTTATGCTTTGTGGAAGCTACAAGATCGTGGTCGTATGTTCTCAGTGCCAGGCGATAAGCTGTACGAAGGCATGATTATTGGCATTCATAGCCGCGACAATGATTTGATTGTAAACCCTGTAAAAGGTAAGCAATTAACCAATGTGCGTGCATCGGGTACTGATGAAGCGGTTCGCTTAGTACCTCCTGTACAGTTGACGCTTGAATCAGCTGTTGAGTTTATTGACGATGATGAATTGGTTGAATTAACGCCTAAAACGATTCGTATCCGCAAACGTCACTTGCTTGAGCATGAACGTAAGCGCGCAGCTAAAGAGTAATTAGATCGTTAAGTAACAATAAAAAAACCGACGTTAGTCGGTTTTTTTACGTCTATATTTTTGGCCTGCTCATTTTTTCTGAATTTCACATTGAGTTTCTAGTTTTATTTCTTCATGCTGGCTGCTTGGTTGGCTTCAGTGTCATAATAGCTACGTGCTTCTTAGTTTCTGGTTCTATGCATGAAAACAATACTTTCAATTCTGATGGTTTTTGTAAGCTTAAATGCTTGTGCTGCTGTGCCTATGCCACCCATAGATACTAGTAGTGCGATTTATCGCGTCCCTGTTGAGCCTGGTGTGACTTATGATGATGTGGTGACAAGCCTTAAAGTCATTTCAGAAGGCATGAACTTTGTGAATCCAGCTAATTTTCCGATTGGCGATCATATTAAGCAGCGCGGTCAGCCTATTGAAGGGGTATTAGAGGTTCGCGCTTTCTGTAACCTGAGTATGGGCACAGAGATTTTTTTAGATCACCCCGAGTTTGTTGTATTTGCGCCTTGCCGTATTGGGCTTTATGAACAAAAAGGGCAACTTTACTTGGCGATTGATCGACCTACCTACGATTTAAAGAGCATTAAGAACCCAACGCCACGCGCGCAAAAAGCCGCAAAAGAACTTGAAGAAACACTGATTAAGATTATTGAAAAAGCCCGTAAAGGCGATATTTAGATTTAAGTGTAGGTTGTCTTGTTAAAAATTCTCAAGGCGGGCGCCGCCGATTACACCGTTAACAAATCCCGTTTTATCTCCGTCGCTGAATACTGCGAAGATGAGCGGGCGGTGGCAATGTCTTTGCGCAAACTCGCCAGTCAACATCAAAATGCTAGCCACTTAGCTTATGCCTTTCGTCTTAAAACCGAGCAAGGCATTGTCCAGCGATTTAGTGATGCTGGGGAGCCATCAGGTACGGCAGGCAAACCTATCCTCCAGTTTCTAGAAGGCCGAGATTTAATTAATGTCTGTGTTGGTGTGATTCGCTATTACGGCGGCATTAATCTCGGCACAGGTGGCTTGGCACGTGCTTATGGCGGCACAGCAAAATTGGCGATTGATAATGCCAGTATTGTGCCTTATGTCGAAATGAAACAGCTTAAACTTAAGCTGGATTACAAAGAGTTAGATTTCTTTAGTCGCGAAATTGCCAAGATAGACGGCGTATTGCTAGACAAGGCCTTTGGGGATGGGGTGACTGTTTTAGTAAGTATTCCTGAAGCTAGTGTGGATGCCATCTTAAAAAGATTTGGATAACAAAAAGGGCGCATTAAGCACCCTTTTTGTTGGGTGTGGTGAATTACTTAAATACCAAAATCTCGCCTCTGCCATTATTGCCTAAATCGCCCGCATAACGCTGAACGCGGTTTTGTTTGATTTGTGCAAAGCGCGTTGGTAAATCTTGAAACGCCTTAAACATCAGACTCAAGAATGGTAGGGTGTGCGTGCCGCAATCCTCTATCGTGGCATGTAGCTTAGGTGTTTGTGTGAGTAGCAAAGTGCCTCGACGCATACCGAAGCCGATGTACTCGCCAACGTTGCCGAGTACCCCTATCGTGCCAGCGAGCATCCGGCTAGCGCAGTAATGGCCTACATTACCTTCAATCAAAATAATCCCGCGACGCATTTGGTCACCCACCCGGTCGCCCGCATTACCTTTAACAATCACTAGGCCGCCACGCATGCCTTTGCGTTCACCGATAATCGCGCCACCTAAAAAGTCACCTACATTGCCGTTGATAGTGAGTGTACCTTTAACCATGCCGCTAGCAGCAAAGTCTAATGCGTTACCGTTTAGGGTGATGTCGCCATTGTGCATCTGAAAACCAAGGTAGTTGCCAGCATTACCTTCAATGCTTATGCTGCCTGATTTCATTTGACTACCGATATAGTCTAATTTGTCGCTGCTGTTTTTAAAGGCGATGTTGTTTGCATCATCACCAGTAATATCAAAAGCTCCATCGACACGGATTTGCTGTTTGCCATACCAAAGCAGGGTGGCAGCAATCTCATTTGCGCTTTTCTCGGTGAGTGTGTCAGGGCGCAAAGGCCCGACATCTAGCCTTTGGGCCAGATCTTTTTTAAGTGTAAAGGTTAGGGCGCTCATGCCGATTCTCCTAAGCTTTTGTCATTCATAATTTCGCGCAAATGAAATTGAAATTGCCCTAATTTGCCACCGTAGTTACCTGCTGAAATGCGGCGAATACCATTTGCAACGCCTAACTCGCAAGCCGCTTTAATGCCAACGTAAGTCGCTTTGCGAATATCGGCATCAGTTAAGCCATCAATCACAATTTCCATCACAGATTCAACTTCTGGTGTGAGCTGTGTGTTGGTTAAGCCTTTGAGCGTTGGGCAGAATGCGTCATTGGTTGAGGCGAACATGGTTTTGTATTTTGAGCCGACTTTTGAGCCCGAACGCACCACGCCACCTGGGAATGGCATGATGACGTTAGGCACTTTTTTCATGGCTTCAATCGCAGCTTCACAGGCCGCTAAAGCCTGCGGTTGTGATTCCGCCAAGACTAAGAAATTGCCACCACCAACCGCGCGCACCATGCCTGTGGTTTCTTCAGTGATAAATTCACCATCCATGACAGGCACACGCCAGTAGCGTTTGCCACCAAATTGCTTAGAGATTTGAAAACCGTCCCCAAAGAAGCGTAAATGCTTGCCGAGATTGATGCGTTCATTACCTTCAATGCCAGAAAATGCCGCAGCCGTTGGGCAAGTCAAAATAGTTTGTCCCATACGGTTTTCGAGCTGCTTCATGAGCACAGAACTTCCCATGGCAAACATCAAAATTGCCACGCCAGGACGCCCATCAGGTGTTTCTTCTGGGCTGAGCTCGCGCTCAATGCCTGCTTCAACACCGCAACCAATCACTGAAGTGGCAAAGCCTGTCATTGCGTTGGCCGCGTTGTAAGCCCATTTGTGATTTTGCGCCGTGATAATCACTCGAGTTCCGCGCATATTAAAGGCTTCGGCAAAGGTATCGTCGATTTGTACGCCGTTAATAATCATTGTGCTCTCTCCCTACGACCTTCGCAGGCTTGCACCACAACGCCACCGCGTCCACCTTCTGCAATCTCGTCATTGCTGACCTTAAAGTGTTCCATATTCATCGTGTGATAATTGTCGAAATATTGTTTGATATTTTTTTCAATGCCACGGTCAAACTCAGGTTTAACGGTATGTGTATGGCCCCAAGTAACTTTGACGACTTTGCCATCTTTCACCACAAGTTCACCATCTTTAAATACGTAGTCAGGCGTCGCGAACATTTTTTCGCGGTCTGGATTGTCGGTGTAAACCGTAATGTCAGCACCAGCGCCTATACCTAAATGGCCGCGGTCATGTAAACCTACTAATCGAGCAGCACCCGCGCGCGTCATGATGGCGATTTCATATAAGCTGTATTCGCGATCAATGCTGTTAAGCGTGCTCATCGCTTGCGCATCTAAATTGAGTTTGGTGAACATATCGTTACGGAAACCCTTGTCCATCAATAAACGGATAAGGTGAGGGTAGCTGGTAAATGGGGCGCCGTTTGGATGATCGGTGGTCAAGAAAATGCGCCATGGATCATCGGTCAGCAAGAAAATTTCTAAGCCAATCGCCCATTGCAAGGCATTCACAAAGTTCTGATCTTTGTATTTAAACGGCACTACGCCGCAACCCGAGTCGCACTCAATATCCATAATCACCGACTTGCGAGGCGAGCCTAAAGTGGAGTTGGCGAATTGACGCATATTGTCGCCAGAAGCTGTCACCGTTTGGTTAAACAGAATCTGGCCTACATCGGCAGAGATGTGTTTATGCTTGTTAATTGCTTCGGCAATTTGCGCTGCGCCTGATGAAAACTTACGGTCGCCTTCAGTGCCATAACTATGAAACTGGATGTGCGTTAAGTGCAGAGGATAGCCTTCAGACGCGCCCATGGTTTTAAGGGTTGTTTCTACGTTGCCAGGCACGCCCAAGTTATTGCCATGAACATGTAAAGGATGTGGAACACCAAGTTCATGCACTGCGCGCGACAAAGCTTGTAGCACTTCGCGTGGCGTGACTTGGTAATGACTATTTTGTTCGTCTAAATCTAAGGCGCGTTGATTAAACTTAAACGCGCTGATGCCACCAGGATTGACCACTTTAATGCCAATTGCTTGTGAGGCATGTAATACCCAAGCCACATAATCATTAATCGCTTTTTGATCTTTTTTTGCAGCCAGCATGCGCAAGAAAAAATCATCGCTGCCTATCATGGCGTAACCGCCTTTATCGATAATCGGCGTGTCACCCATCTCTAAGTGAGATTGACGTGCATTGACAGGAGAAAGCGCGGGCTCGAACGCCGCGGTGTAGCCCATTTCAGCGTAACGATAGCCAGTTGTTAGGGTAGATGGCGCAGCATGGCCACAGCCAGAGCGGCAAACATGCGTGTGCTCAGTTGGATCGGCGCGATGGTCTTCTGGCAACATCATGCGGGCAATATTCACTTTGCCACCGCCGATATGGGTGTGCATATCGATGGCACCAGCCATCACTACTTTGCCTGCAAGATTGTAAGTTTGGTCTATTTTTTCATCATCACGAGGACGTTCAACAATTCGACCGTCACGGATATAAATATCCATCACCTTGCCATCAATTTGATGCGCCGGGTCGTAAACTCTGCCGCCACTTAATTTAATTAACATGCTTTTACTTTCTCAATCTTCTTAAAGTGCCGCTTCAATGGCTGCCATCACTTCGCTTAAGCTCGGAAGCTCGCTGCTTCGTAATTGGCTGAGTGGCAGGCTAACGGAGCTATCAATGCGGAACATGGTGCCTTTATGGTCGATGCCAGGGCTGCCGACGGGAATAAACACATCTGCATCTTTCGCTTCCATATAGGCGTGACCAATCACAATTCTGGGTGCTTTGCAGGCGGGTGCTGTTTTGTCTGGATTGAAGCTGCTAATCCATAACAAAACGTCAGCTTGGTCGTCTGCTAGCAGCTTTTCAGTTGAAAACAGGTAGGGGTCATATTCTGGATGTTTGCGAGCAAAACGATTGCGGGTTGGATAACCAGAAGTCCAGGTGCTAGCTTGATTGACGCTGTAATCGCCTTCGGAGCCGCCCAAAGGTAAGCCTGATGAACGCGTTTTTGCATTGAGTTTAATCACTAGCTCAGTGATGTTTTGAACGGTTAACTCTGCATGCGCGATATTCAAATCAGTGCTTATCCAAGTGACCACGCTGTATTTCGCGGCTTTGAGTTTTTCTGCCAAATCCTCTAAATCTGCTAATTTGATGCCAGCGACTTCAGCAACTGCAAGCTTTTTTCCTGAGACAATCGCATTTAGGGTCGCGATTACTTCAGGTAATCGGTTTAAATCGCAAGGTAACACAGTAGGCTTTTTGCCATTGGGTGAAACACCTGCTTGGGTGTTGATGTTTTGGCCACCCAAATAAACGATTTCGCGTGCAGTGGTGTCTTGGCCAAACATACTTTCTTTGTTCCAGACATTACGCTCAAAAAACCTTGGGTTATGGCTCACGATGTCCGTGCCAACGACGACTAATAAGTCAACGCGATTGCGCACCTCAGTAAGTGTGGTTACCTGCCAGCCGCTATTTTGCACCACTAGGGTGTTGCGCAAGCTGCTGTAGTTGTTCATGTGATCGAGTGTCGCGCCAACTTTATCTGCCAAGCTAAGCACACTGCGCATCCCTTGAACTTCTGTACCTAAGCCAGCGAATAACGGTTGATTGGCTGTTTTTAAGAGTTCGGCAGCTCGTTCCACCGCTTCTGCTAATGAAGCGGATAGTCCTTTAATACTTGGTGTGCTGTTTTGAGGGCTGCGCTCAAAAAATTGAATGCTTTTTTGGCAAGCGTTTTTGCTAACTTTGAGTTGATTTGCGGCGTCGCGATGAATCTCAATATCATCACAAAGTAGGCCGCAAGCAGGACAGGTAATTGCTTCCAAAGTCGAAGCAGGTAACTTTTCCATTCGAAAAACCTTATCTTTTGAATTGAACTGCAAGAAGTGAATACGTGCATTTTACGCTACAATGTCACCTTTGTAATTAAGCCATAAGGCACGCGGGTTGATGACGAACACGAATCTTGAAATAGCAAATGGCACAACTGCCGTTTGCAGCAAAGTTTCAGTCACGACTTCGGCACGCCTCCACATGGGGTTTTTCGATCTAAACGGTAATTTAGGTCGTCGTTTTGGCAGCATAGGGCTTGGTTTGCAGGCACCTGAGACCTCTTTGGTCGTTACCCCAGCTACAAGCATTTCAGCGCAAGGCCCAGTTTCAGCGCGCGCGACTAAAATTGCTGAACAATTGATGCAGTCGCTGGCTTTGCGTGGCGGCGTGCAGATTCAAATAGCACAAGCGATTCCAGAGCATTCTGGTTTGGGTTCTGGCACCCAATTAGCCGTGGCTATCGGCATGGCGATTAGTCGCCTATACGGTTTGAACTTAACAGTTAAAGATATTGCAGTGCTTACTCAGCGAGGTATGCGTTCAGGTATCGGTCTTGGCACATTTTTACATGGCGGTTTGATTGTTGATGGTGGTCGCGCAGCAAATTCAGCCTCGCCACCTGTAATAGCGCATGCCGACTTTCCGGAAGACTGGCCAATATTATTAATTTTTGATCACTCGCACCAAGGTGTTCATGGCGCGCAAGAAATGGCTGCGTTTAAGGAGCTTCCTGAGTTTTCTGCTGAGTCTTCAGCTATTTTATGTCGTCATGTATTGATGCAGGCGCTTCCTGCGGTTGCTGAACGCGATTTGAAATCTTTTGGTCAAGCCATTCAAGCTTTGCAAACCTTAACAGGCGATTACTTTGCCCCAGCTCAAGGTTGCGCAAGATATACTAGCCCGCTGGTGGCAAAGGTCTTGAGTGAGTTGCAACAGAGCGGTGTGGATTGTTTTGGTCAAAGCTCATGGGGTCCAACAGGGTTTGCTGTGTTTGAGAGTCAGGCGCAGGCTGAAATATTGCTGCAACAGTTAAAAGCTAAATTCAGCCAGGAGGCGAGTTTAAAATTTGTGCTGACTAAGGCGAATAATCAGCCTAGTCGATTACAAGCCAGTTAATTGGCAAGTGAGTGAGAAATAAGTTATTAGATCGTAAAGTAGATGAAAGTTAGTATGACAAAAACAAGTTCTGAAAAAGTATCCATTCTTCACCTAATCACCGCCGCTAAAAATGCCAGTCCATTTGACGTTAACATGGCTTATGACGCGGGTTTCGACAAAATTATGCCTTACACGCATGTCGAAATGAAAGAAGTAGCGGGCTTGGTGCAAGACGCGATTTTTTCTCGTGGCCCCAGTGGCGTAAAACGTGAAAGCGTGTTTATTGGCGGTCGTGATATCGATGTCGCCATGGATATGTTGGATTTAGCCAAAAAAGCCATGGTGCCGCCTTTTGAAGTTTCTGTGTTCGCGGACCCTTCTGGCGCCTTTACCACAGCGGCTGGCATGATGGCCAAAGTAGAGCAGCATTTGGCGAAAAATTTTGGCGGTGATTTAAGTGGCCGACGCGTGAGTGTTTTTGGTGCAACAGGTCCGGTCGGCGGTTGTACAGCGGTTATTGCCGCGAAATATGGCGCAACAGTGCAGATGGTTTCGCATCGCTCTATGGCGGATGTTCAAGTTAAAGTCGATGCATACAATGCGCGCTATGGCGTGAACATTATGGCGGTCGATGGCGCTTCAGATGCTTTAAAAACTGAAGTGCTTAAAAATACAGATATCGCCTTGTGTGCTGCTGCCGCAGGCGTGCAAGTGTTGAGTTTGGTACAAATGGCGCAGGCTAAAGATTTAAAAATTGTGGCCGATGTAAACGCAGTGCCACCAGCAGGGGCTGAAGGTGTGGATGTGTTTGCTGACGGCGCGCCGATTGTGGGCACTCAAGCTTTCGGAATCGGCGCTTTGGCGATTGGTAACGTGAAATACAAAACGCAGCACAACTTGCTTAAATTGATGCTTGAATCTGAAAAGAAACAATACTTGGATTTCCTTTCAGCGTTCGAAATTGCGCGTAATAGCTTATAAGGTTTATTTTGGCTAAAAAAGTCCTCATTGCGGCAGTTTCTTCCAGACCTTTTGTTAAGGCTGCGGCGCAGGCTGGCTATGAGGTGACAGCGATAGATGTGTTTGCTGATGCGGATACGCAACGTTACGCAGAACACGTTTATAAAGTTGAATATGCCAATAGTGGTTTTGAGCCCCAACACTTTGAAGCGGTTTTGGACTCACTGGACTTAAGTCAATTCGAAGGTTTTGCTTACGGTAGTGGTTTTGAGGCGCAGCCTGATTTATTGGCGCGCATTCAAAAGCGTTTGCCTCTGATTGGTAATTCACCCGCAGTCATTCAAAAACTCAAATATGCACCTGACTTTTTTGCCTTGTTAACTCAGTTGGATATTCCTCACCCTGAAGTAGGGTTTGACGTTTTGCATAATTCCGATGGTTGGCTTTGCAAAGAGGCGGGCGGTTCAGGGGGCACCCATGTGTTGAATGCTAAAGCGGGGGTGGCTTTGCCCCAAGGGCATTACTATCAGCGTATTAAGCCTGGTGTGCCAGTTTCTATGCTGTTTGCGGCCGATGGTCAGAAAATCAAGGTGGTTGGCTTTAATCAGCAATGGATTGCGCCTGTAACGAGTAAGCCGTATCGCTATGGCGGTATTGTCGGACATGCCGAGCTGCCGGTCAGCATTAAACAATCTATGCAAGAAGCCGCGGCTAAAATCGTTCATGCAATTGGCTTGCGTGGCATGAATAGCTTGGATGTGGTGTGGAATGAAAACGAGTTTTGGGTGTTAGAAATCAATCCAAGGCTGAGTTCAACTTTAGATTTATATCAATCCCCAAATTCCAATCTGTTTGATTTGCATCGTCAAGCAATTGCGGGCGATTTGAGTCATTTTCCTGTGATTGCATCCACTGCAAAAGCGCGTAATGTGCTTTATGCCTTGCAGGATTTAACTATCCCTGAAAATTTTGCTTGGCCTGAATGGACGGCGGATATTCCGATGCCGCTGAGCTGCATTCCACACGAACAGCCAATTTGCACCGTGCTTGCTGAGGCCAAAACGGCGCATGAAGCGCGCGATTTGGTGCTTGCGCGCGTCCAGCAATTATCAGAATTATTGTTTAATTAGTATTTAGTAGGAGTTTGTATGTCTGAAGTAAGCCACATTGATACTAGCCTTTGGCCTAGCGTTAATAATCTCACCAATCCATTGGTTGCACAGTTGATTGCTAACGCTAAAGAGTTGCGTCTTGGGGTGTCGAAATCTACCAATGGTGCAACTATTGTGGATGCTGGTATCAAGCATGTAGGCGGCTTGGAAGCGGGGCGCTTAATCGCTGAAATTTGTATGGGCGGCTTGGGTCATGTCAGTTTGCAAACTTCTCATACTTTCCCACATTGGCCTTGGATGTTGTCAGTACATTCTAACAACCCCATTTTGTCTTGCTTGGGTAGTCAGTATGCAGGTTGGAGTTTGGCGCATGAGAAATTCTTCTCGCTTGGTTCGGGCCCCGGTCGTGCATTGGCTGGGCGTGAAGATTTGTTTAAAGAGCTTGCTTATCAAGACCAAGCTCAGGCCGCATGTTTAGTGCTTGAGAGTGAAAAAGCACCACCAGTAGAAGTAATTGAAAAAGTATCGCGTGATACTAGTGTGGCGATTGAGAATTTAACTTTCATTTTGACGCCAACTCGCAGCTTGGCGGGTACCGTGCAAATTGTGGCGCGTGTGCTGGAAGTGGCTATGCATAAAATTCACACTTTGCATTTTCCATTGGACCATGTGGTTGATGGTATGGCGAGTGCGCCTGTGCCACCACCAGCGCCTGATTTCTTGATTGGTATGGGTCGCACCAACGATGCTATTTTATTTGGTGGCCATGCGCATTTGTTTGTTAAAGGCACTGATGAGGCGGCTGCTAAATTGGCGAAAGAGTTACCAAGTAATTCATCACGCGATTACGGTCGGCCATTTGCTGAAGTGTTTAAAGCTGTGAATATGGACTTCTATAAGATTGACCCAATGTTATTCAGTCCAGCGGCTGTGACGGTAACTGCAATTGAGTCTGGCAATACTTTCACAGGTGGCAAGCTAGATGCTGCTTTAATTGACCAATCTTTTGGCTATCAAGCTTAAGTTTTAATGACAAGAATCCCCGTCTTTACAGACGATCCTGGCTGGCATGGCAAGCGCTTGCAAGAAGCGTTTGCTGTGCGCGGCTATCAGGCAGTATTTATCTCCCTTAAAGATTGTTTTTTTGACCTTGCCGCTGGTCTAAAGGGCGTGGTGATTCCTGGCTTTGATCAATTACCTAAGTTTGCCTTTGTGCGAGGTGTGCCAGGCGGCACTTTGCAACAAGTCATTACACGTCTTGATGTTTTGCACGCCTTAGAAATGTTGGGTGTAAAAGTTTACAACACAGGCCGTGCAGTCGAGCGCACCGTGGATAAGGCGATGACCAGTTTCTTATTGCATCATCATGGCGTTTCTACCCCTGATACTTGGGTGTGTGAGTCTAGGCATGAGGCTGAAAACATAGTCTCCCAAGAAAACTCTCGTGGAATAGGCTTGGTAATCAAGCCATTATTTGGGTCGCAAGGCAATGGTGTGCGTCTGATTAAGCCGGGCGATAAATTGCCTGTTCCCATGCAGCAACACGTTGACGGTTTGTACTATTTGCAACGCTATGTGGATAGCGGTGAAGGGCAATGGCACGATCATCGCGTGTTTGTGATTCAAGGCAAGGCGATTGCGGCCATGGTGCGTCATGGCGCGAGCTGGGTGAATAACGTGGCGCTTGGTGGACGTTGTGAAGCGCTTCCACTTTCGGGTGAATTGATTGCTTTAGCTGAAGCCGCTTCCAAAGCGGTGGATATTGATTATTGTGGCGTCGATATTATTCGCGGTCAGGATGGCAAGGCTTATGTGCTGGAGGTGAATAGCATCCCTGCCTGGAAAGGCTTGCAAGGGGTGGTGGATATCGATATCGCGCAAGCACTTGTTGATGATTGCTTGGGAATTTGCTGATGCGCTCGCAACTTGTCGCTGAAAAATATCGCGAAGCTTGCATGGCTGAACTCAGTGCGCTCAAGCCTGGTAATGTGCATATTTTTGCTGATGGGCATGGCATGGTGGTACAAGACTTTCTTAAAAGTGCTGATGCCTCTATGGCGCCAATTTCAAAGCCAGAATTTTGTGTTGGGGAGCGTATTTTTCAGGCAGTTTCAGCTACTTGGGGTGAGGTCAGTTGTAATACAAATTTAGGCATCATATTACTTGCCGCGCCATTGATTCAGACTGCTTTTTTGCATAATAAACTCTCGCAAGAAGCGCTTAAGCAGACTTTGCAAAAGTTAACGGTTGATGATGCAAGGTTCGCTTTTCAGGCGATTCAATTAGCTTCGCCAGCTGGTTTGGGAGAGGTTGCTGAGCATGATGTGCAAAAGAGCCCAGACGTGACGTTGCTTAAGGCGATGCAAGTGGCGGCACATAGAGATTTAATCGCGCAGCAATATGCCAATGGGTTTGCTGATGTATTTGTGGGGGTTGAGCCATATCTGGAATATTTGGCTAAATGGGAGCGTCCAGCTTGGGCGGTGACCGCTGTTTATCTCGGTTTTTTGGCGAAATTTGAGGATAGCCATATTGCGCGAAAATATGGTCAGGACATTGCAAAAGACATTCAGCAGCAAGCGCAACATCATTACGCTGCATTCACAAAGCTGGAAAATCCTAAGTTATATCAAGCGACCTTGCTGAATTGGGATGAAGCACTCAAAAATCAAGGGATCAATCCAGGTACCAGCGCCGATCTGACAGTGGCTACAATCTTAGCCAACTCCTTGATGAATATCTAAAAAATATTCCATTCCTAAAAGCTTTCACATATTTGTCATTTTGCAATAAAACCCGCGTGATTTGCAGGGCTTAATCATGTTAAAATCAGGGCTTTAAATCGACCTCTTTTAGACCAAAAATAATATGGATCAATTCGCAAAAGAAACCCTCCCGATTAGCCTTGAAGATGAGATGCGCCGTTCTTACCTCGATTACGCCATGAGCGTGATTGTTGGACGTGCGCTTCCTGATGTTCGTGATGGTCTAAAGCCTGTACATAGACGTGTGCTTTATGCGATGCATGAGCTAAGCAACGACTGGAACCGCCCATATAAAAAATCTGCCCGTATCGTCGGCGATGTCATCGGTAAATATCACCCGCACGGTGATACAGCGGTTTACGACACAATTGTTCGTATGGCGCAGGACTTCTCATTGCGTTACATGTTGGTGGACGGTCAAGGTAACTTCGGTTCTGTGGATGGCGATAATGCTGCGGCGATGCGTTATACGGAAATCCGTATGGCAAAAATCGCACATGAGCTGCTTGCGGATATTGATAAAGAAACAGTCGATTTTGGCCCTAACTATGACGGCTCTGAGCATGAGCCGCTTATCATGCCAGCGCGTATTCCTAACCTGCTTATCAATGGTAGTTCAGGTATCGCGGTGGGTATGGCAACTAACATTCCTCCACATAACCTCAATGAAGTCATTGATGGTTGCTTGGCTTTATTGCAAAACCCTGAGTTATCTATCGATGAGTTGATCGATATTATTCCTGCACCAGATTTCCCAACAGCAGGCATTATTTATGGAACGACAGGCGTAAAAGAAGGTTATCGCACAGGTCGTGGTCGCGTGGTGATGCGTGGTCGTACCCATGTTGAAGATTTGGAGCGCGGTGGTCGTCAGGCGCTGATTGTGGATGAACTTCCATACCAAGTGAACAAAAAGACTTTCGTTGAGAAAATCGCTGAATTAGTCAACGAGAAAAAAATTGAAGGCATTTCAGATTTGCGTGACGAGTCTGACAAGTCTGGTATGCGTGTAGTGATTGAGCTTAAACGCGGTGAAGTGCCAGAAGTAGTGCTGAACAACCTTTACAAGCAAACCCAGCTACAAGACACCTTCGGTATGAATATGGTGGCCTTGCTTGATGGTCAACCTCGTTTGCTCAACTTGAAGCAGATGTTGGAAGCCTTCTTGCGCCATCGTCGTGAAGTGATTACGCGTCGTACTGTATTCGAACTTCGTAAAGCTCGCGATCGCGGCCATGTATTGGAAGGCTTAGCGGTTGCATTGGCTAACGTGGATGAGATGATTGCAATCATCAAGGCTGCGCCAACACCTCCAGAAGCCAAGAAAGACTTGATGGCGAAGTCCTGGAAGTCGCCAGTGGTTGAAGAAATGCTGAAGCGTGCAGCGATGGAAGCTTCGCGTCCTGAAGGTTTGGCAATTGAGTTTGGTCTAAAAACAGATGGCTATCGCTTATCTGATGTTCAAGCGCAAGAAATTCTACAGATGCGCTTGCAACGCTTGACTGGTCTTGAGCAAGACAAGATTGTGAATGAGTACAAAGAGGTGATGGATCTCATTACTGATTTGCTCAATATCTTGGCAACATCAAGCCGTGTTACTCAAATGATTTCTGAAGAATTGGCTGCGATTCGCCAACAGTTTGGTGATAACCGTCGTAGTGAAATCGTGCATAACGCGCAAGACTTGTCACTTGAGGATTTAATCACGCCACAAGACGTGGTGGTGACCTTGTCACATACTGGCTATATCAAATCTCAGCCGCTAGAAGAGTATCGTGCACAACGTCGCGGTGGCCGTGGCAAACAAGCCGCAGCAACTAAGGAAGACGACTTCATCGACAAGATGTTTGTCGCAAATACCCACGATTACATCTTGTGCTTCTCAAGCCGTGGTCGCGTGTACTGGTTGAAGGTTTATGAAGTTCCGCAAGGCGGCCGCGCAAGCCGTGGCAAACCAATTATTAACTTGTTCCCATTGGAAGAGGGCGAAAAAATCAACGCTATCTTGCCAGTGAAAGAATTTGATGCTGAGCATTATGTATTCATGGCTACTTCAATGGGTACTGTGAAGAAAACAGGCTTGGATGAATTCGCTAACCCACGTAAATCAGGCATTATCGCTATCAATCTAGATGAAGGCGATTACTTGATTGGTGCGGAAGTGACTAATGGCACGCAAGATATCGTGTTGGTATCTGATGCAGGTAAAGCAGTTTGGTTTGATGAAGAAGCTGTGCGTCCTATGGGCCGTGCGGCGCGTGGTGTACGTGGTATGAAGATTGCTAAAGACCAGCAAGTGCTTTCATTGTTAGTGGCTGAAAACGATCAACAAACTGTATTGGTGGCGACTGAAAATGGTTACGGTAAACGTACTGTCTTGGCTGATTTCCGTCACTCAGGACGTGGCACACAGGGCGTTAAAGCGATTGCGATTAGCGAGCGTAACGGTAAAGTGGTTGCTGCACGTTTGGTGAATGATGAAGACGAAATCATGTTGATTACCACTGGTGGCGTTCTGATTCGTACACGCGTGAAAGAAATTCGTGAGCTAGGCCGTGCAACACAAGGTGTCACACTGATCAACTTAGGTGAAGGCGAGAAACTTTCAGGTCTTGAAAAAGTGGTTGAGTCAGACGACGAGAGCGAAGAAGCTTAATTCGATTCACTATTCTATATGGCGCAAATCTACAATTTTTCAGCTGGCCCAGCAGTACTTCCTAAAGAGGTGCTGTTAACAGCGCAACAGGAGATGCTGGATTGGCATGGCTCTGGTATGTCTGTGATGGAAATGAGCCATCGTGGCAAAGAGTTTATGAGCATTGCCGCTCAAGCTGAAGCCGATTTGCGTGAGTTGATGAATGTCCCTAGCAATTACAAGGTGTTGTTTTTGCAAGGCGGCGCGCACAGCCAATTCTCTATGATTCCAATGAATCTATTGCGTGGCAAGAAAGTAGCAGATTATCTAGACACAGGTATTTGGTCTAAAAAAGCCATTGATGAGGCTGCGCGTTACTGCGAACTCAATGTGGTGGCTTCTAGCAAAGATAAAAATTACACCTATGCGCCAAGCCAAGATGCATGGAAATTAAATCCCAATGCGGCTTATGTGCATTACACCTCAAACGAAACCATTGGTGGCGTAGAGATGTTTTGGACGCCTAAAACAGGCGATGTTCCCTTGGTTTGTGATATGTCATCGCATATCTTGTCTCGTCCTATTGATGTGAGCCAATACGGCCTAATTTATGCAGGCGCGCAAAAGAATATTGGTCCAGCAGGCTTAACGATTGTTATTGTCCGTGAGGATTTGATTGGCAAAACCCTTGCTGGAACGCCAACCATGTTCGATTACAAAACGCATGCCGATAATGAATCCATGTACAACACACCACCAACTTACGGTATTTACATGGCAGGTTTAGTATTTAAATGGCTAAAAGCAAAAGGTGGCTTGGCTGCCATGGAAAAAACCAATATCGAAAAAGCAGGTTTGCTTTACGACTATTTGGATCAATCAGACTTTTACCACTCACCGATTGCTGTGGAAAATCGCTCCAGAATGAATATTCCTTTCACCTTAAAAAACAATGAATTGGATGCGGCATTCTTAAAGCAAGCACAAGATAATGGTTTGTTGCAGTTAAAAGGACACAAGCTAGTAGGCGGCATGCGCGCATCTATATACAACGCCATGCCGATTGAAGGTGTCAAAGCTTTGATTTCATTTATGCAAGCGTTTGAAAAGGCGAATGGATGATGGATGAGTTGCTAAAAAAACATCGTGACCAAATCGATGCCATTGATGAGCAATTATTGAAGTTGGTGAATGAGCGTGCTGCGCATGCACGTCAAATCGGCGAAATCAAAGGCGGTGGTACGATTTACCGTCCAGAGCGTGAAGCGCAAGTATTGCGGCGCTTAGTCGATTTGAATCAAGGTCCGTTGCCAAATGAAGCGGTTACTGCGGTTTTTCGCAGTGTAATGTCAAACTGCCGTGCCTTAGAGAAGGCACTTTCAGTGGCTTTCTTAGGCCCATTAGGCACTTTCAGTGAAGAGGCTGCAAACAAGCAATTTGGCGGACTTTCAGCGCCTAAACAATGTGCTTCGATAGACGAAGTTTTTCGCATGGTGGAATCAGGTCAAGCCGATTACGGTGTGGTGCCAGTAGAAAACTCAACCGAAGGGGCGATTGGCCGCACTTTGGACTTGTTGATGTCCACGCGTTTAAGTATCTGCGGTGAGATCGAATTACCCGTACATCATAATTTGCTTAGCAAAGAGACCGATTTAGCAAAAGTCAAAAAGGTTTACTCACACTCGCAGTCTTTGGCGCAGTGCCATGAGTGGTTAAACAAATATTTACCACATGCAGAGCGCCAGGCCGTAGTAAGCAACGCAGAAGCAACACGTTTAGCTTCGGTGGAGCAGGGCGTCGCTTCTATTGCTAGCCTGCGAGCTGCCGAGCTCTTTGAGATGAGTGCATTGGCAAATAACATCGAAGATGATCCTAAAAATACTACGCGCTTTTTGGTATTGGCAGACCATGATGTGGCGCCGTCAGGCAAAGATAAAACCTCTTTGATGATTGCGACTAAAAACGTGCCAGGTGCGATGGTTTCAATGCTTGAGCCTTTGTCTAAAAACAAGGTCAGCATGACTAAGCTAGAGTCACGCCCAGCTAAAATGGGCTTGTGGGAATATATTTTCTTTGTGGATATCGAAGGACACCACTTGGATGCAAATGTAAAAGCAGCGCTAGCTGAGATTGAGCAACGTGCATCTTTTGTGAAAGTCCTAGGCTCTTATCCTGTTGCTGTCGTCTAGATTTTTTAGAGGTCATCGTGTCTGAAGTTTCTAAATTAGCACCTTCTTATATTCGTTCTATTGCCCCTTATTTGCCAGGCAAGCCTATTAGTGATTTGGCGCGTGAAATGGGTTTGGATCCAGCGAGTATTGTTAAGCTGGCTTCTAACGAAAATCCACTCGGCATTAGTCCAGAGGCTCACGTGGCGATGCAAGATGCCATGGAAGATATTGCACGTTATCCAGACGGCAATAGTGTTGAGTTACGAGATGCTGTTTCAGCGAAATTTGCTGTTAAAACTGATCAAATCGTTTTTGGTAATGGCTCTAATGATATTTTGGAGTTGGCTGCTCGTGCCTTTTTGTCTAACGGTGACGAGGCGGTTTACGCGCAGCATGCATTTGCTGTTTATGCCTTAGTGACGCAGGCAGTTGGTGCCAAGGGTGTGGTTGTTCCTGCCAAAGATTTTGGCCATGATTTGTCAGCGATGTTGGCAGCAATCAATGATAAAACACGCATTGTTTTTATTGCGAACCCTAACAACCCAACGGGAACTTTGATTGCCAAAGATGCGCTAAAGGACTTTTTGGCAAAAGTGCCTAAACACGTATTGGTTGTTTTAGATGAAGCTTATGATGAGTATTTATCAGACGAGCACAAATCCGAAGCGATTGATTGGCTAAAAGACTTCGATAATCTCATCATTTCTCGCACCTTTTCAAAGGCTTATGGTCTAGCAGGTCTGCGTGTAGGCTTCGGGCTTACATCTTCTAAGATTGCGGATTTGATGAATCGTGTGCGCCAGCCATTTAATGTGAATAGTATGGCGCAAGTCGCCGCCGTCGCTTCGCTGGCAGATGAGGCTTTTGTTGAGCGTACACGTGCCTTAAATCAGGCTGGTATGGTGCAAATTACACAAGGCTTATCAGCGCTTGGTTTAGAACACATTCCGTCGTTTGGTAATTTTGTGAGTTTTAAAGTGGCAGATGCTTCAGGTGTAAATCATCGCCTGTTGGCACAAGGGGTGATTGTTCGCCCCATCGCTAATTATGAAATGCCTGATTACTTGCGTGTAAGTATTGGTCTATTTTCAGAAAACCAACGCTTTTTAGAGGCTTTAAAAAGCGCATTAAGCTGGGTTTAATGCGCCATTAGTGGTTAGTCAGTTTTTTTTAAAGTGGTTTATTCGCTCAGGCTTGTCAAATAAATAGCCTTGATAAGTTTTATATCCAGCAGTTTTTAGAAAGCTTTTTTGGGCTTTCTTCGCCATGCCTTCAGAAATTACGTTAATGCTAAGTATTATGATGCGCTTGTCATGAAAATCATTAGCAAACATTCCTTATTTTTGCACTGTTGAAAGAGGCCTGTGGCGGGGAGAATGCAACTCACGTTAGATTGCTTATTGCACTAACGCTGTTACTTAATAATTTTAAGGAGATACATTATGTGGACTAAACCAGCTGCTACTGAAATGCGTTTTGGCTTTGAAGTTACAATGTACGTAATGAACAAATAATCAATTGCAAGGTTGTTTATCAGTTCAAGCAGTCTTTAAAGATTGCAGAGGCTGGGCTGCTGTGAGGTAGCCCAGTTTCACATTCAGTATAGAAAATAGAGAAAATATATGCATATTCGAGTATTGGGAGCAGGCGCGGGTGGTGGTTTTCCACAGTGGAATTGCAATTGTCAAAATTGTGATGGACTGCGTAAAGGCACTATCAAAGCAACAAAACGTACACAATCTTCAATCTGCGTAAGTGGTGATGGCGTGAATTGGGTGTTGTTCAATGCTTCGCCCGATGTGCTGCAGCAAATTCAATCGTTTCCCCCTTTGCAACCAGGTCGTGCAATTCGCGATAGCGGGATTGTTGGTATCGTGCTGATTGATGCACAAATTGACCACACCACAGGCTTATTGATGTTGCGCGAAGGCCAAGTGCAGCGTGAAATCTACTGTACGGATATGGTGTATCAAGACCTCACCACAGGTAACCCTTTACTTAACATACTTGGTCACTACTGCGGTATTAATCACCACGCTGTGGCAACAGATGGAAAAACTTCATTCGAAGTAAAAGGTGCAAATAATTTGCGATTTACGGCCGTGGCTCTGAAAAGTGCAGCACCGCCATACTCACCTCACCGTCATGACCCTCATCCTGGAGACACGATTGGTGTTCTTATTGAGGAAGTTAGCTCAGGTAAAAAATGTTGGTATTCGCCAGGATTGGCTGAGATTGAGCCGCATTTGCCCCCATTAATGAATCAGGCAGATTGCATTATGGTGGATGGTACGTTTTGGACAAATACTGAGATGATTGATATGGGTTTGATGACCAAAACAGCGCGTAGTATCGGTCACAATCCGCAATCTGGCCCAGGCGGCATGATTGAAGATTTGGATAAATTTGATGCTTCAAGAAAAGTGCTGATTCACATCAATAACACCAACCCTATTTTAAGAGAAGATTCTGCAGAGCGCGCAGAGCTGACTGAGCACGGCATCGAAGTCGCTTATGACGGCATGGACATTATTCTTTAGGAGAGCAGTATGAATGCAGTAGCTGATAACAACTTACCTTGGACGCGCGAAGAATTCGAAGAAAAATTGCGTCACAAAGGCCAAGGCTATCATATCCATCATCCAATTCACGTGGCAATGTATGAAGGTAAGCTAAGTAAAGAGCAGCTTCAGTGTTGGGTGGCGAACCGTTTTTATTACCAAATTGGCATTCCTCAAAAAGATGCAGCGATTTTGTCTAACTGCCCCGACAAAGAAGTACGTAAAGAGTGGATAGTTCGTATTACCGACCACGATGGTGTTGGTGATGCCGTGGGCGGTATTGAAGCTTGGATTCAATTGGGTCAGGCTGTTGGCTTAAGTCGTGAAGATGTGACTTCGCTTAAAATGGTGAGCCCCGGCGTTAGGTTTGCTGTGGATGCTTATATCAACTTTGCTCGTCAACGCCCTTGGCAAGAGTCTGTATGCTCATCGCTCACTGAGTTATTTGCACCGCATATCCATCAACAACGTATTAGCTCATGGCCGACTGTTTACCCTTGGATTAAGGAAGATGGCTTGGTGTACTTCAAAAAACGCCTTACAGAAGCGCGTCGTGACGTTGAGCAAGGTTTGGCGGTTACGCTGGATTACTTCGGTAAGAGTCGTGAGATGCAACAGCGCGCTTTGGATATTCTTCAATTCAAACTGGACGTGCTTTGGGTGATTGCGGACTCTATTATGTTGCAATGTACCGATGTTACAACAGATGGCGTTCCGTATTTGCGTCAGCCTGTTTATTAATTGGAATCCAGCATGAGTGTGAATCAAACAGACGTTTTTGCTATCGCGCATCACCATCGTTTCCAATGGGAAGAAGCCCAAGGGTGCTTTGTTATCTTGTTTCCCGAGGGGATGGTCAAGCTTAATGGCGGTGCGGGTGAGGTGCTTAATCAGGTAGATGGAAAGCGTACAGTAGCCGACGTCGTGTCTGTTTTAAAAGCAAAATTTCCTGACGCGCCTGATATTGAGCATGACATTATTGGCATGCTTGAGTTAGCGCTTGAAAAGGCCTGGTTACGCCAAGTTTAAAAGAAGGGAATCCTCATGACACAAGCTTCATTAGGTAATTCAGTGGTACAAAAAGAGGTGGCGCAGAATAATGGCGTCGCTTCTAGTTTTACTCGCACCCAACCGCTTTGGTTATTGGCTGAAGTGACTTACCGCTGCCCCTTGCATTGCGCGTTTTGCTATAACCCGACTGATTACGATAAGCACACGCAAAATGAGTTAAGTACAGAAGAGTGGATTAAAGCGCTGCGTGAGGCGCGTAAATTGGGCGCCTTGCAATTAGGGATTTCAGGTGGCGAGCCCTTGCTGCGAGATGATATTGAAGAAATTGTGGTCGAGGCTAAAAAGCTAGGTTATTACAGCAACTTGATTACCTCTGGTGTTGGCTTGACTGAAAAACGCATTCAAGCCTTTAAAGAGGGCGGTTTGGATCATATTCAGTTGTCTATGCACGACATCACTGAAGAAATTAACAACTTTATTACCAACACCAAAACCTTTGAGCTAAAGAAAAAAGTGGCTGCCATGATTAAAAATCATGGTTACCCCATGGTGCTTAACGTTGTGATTCATCGTTACAACATTGGGCATATCGGCCAAATTTTAGAAATGGCTGAAGCACTTGGCGCGGATTATATTGAGTTGGCGAATACCCAATACTATGGGTGGTCTTTGATTAACCGTAGCCAATTGATGCCTACGAAAGAGCAGGTCGATGAGGCGGAGCGCATCACTAATGAATTCCGTGCAAGAACCAATAGTAAGATGAAAATCTTCTTTGTGGTGCCTGATTATTTCTCAGATCGTCCTAAGAAGTGCATGAATGGCTGGGGTGAGGTATTTATGATTGTGACAGCAAATGGTGATGTTTTGCCTTGTCACTCAGCCCGCGTTTTGCCGAATATGAAATTCCCTAATGTTAAGGACACCAAGCTTGAGTGGGTTTGGAAAGATTCGCCTACCTTCAACAAGTATCGCGGCGATGAGTGGATGAAAGAGCCTTGCCGTAGCTGCGCGGATAAAGAAAAAGATTTGGGCGGCTGTCGTTGCCAAGCTTATATGTTGACGGGCGATGCTGAAGCAACAGACCCTGTTTGTAGTTTATCGCCTCAACATCATTTAATTACAGAGGCCATTGAGAATGCCAAAAACCCTGTGATTGCGGCACAGCCGATTATTTTCCGTAACGATAAAAATTCCAAGAAAATCATCGCGGGGGAATTGAATGATAGGGTGCAAGACTTTCACGCATTGCCTTAGCCAAAAATCTAGCATTTGTGGTTAAATGAACGCGCCTTTGAAGACTCACTGGCGCGTTTTTATTGAAGCCTTTAATAAAGTTAAGTAGCCAAAAACTCAATGACAAAACTTTCCCCGCTATTTTTATCTTTTCTACTTGCTAGCCTGGCCGCGCTTGCGCCGTTTGCCATCGATACTTATTTGCCAGCTTTCCCAGCTTTAGAAGCCGACTTGTTGGCACAGCCTGTGGATTTACAACAAAGCCTCACTTTTTACTTATTGCCTTACGCCATTATGACGCTTTGGCATGGTGCTATTTCAGACTCAATCGGGCGCATTCCCACCATCAAAATAGGCTTGGGTGTATTTTTACTGGCATCGTTGGGCTGTGCCTTTGCTAAAAACGTAGAGACGCTGTGGTTCTTTAGAGCATTACAAGGCTTATCTGGCGGTGCGGGTAACGTAGTAGCTAGAGCTATGGTGCGTGACTTGTTTGAGGGCCCACAAGCCCAGCGTGTGATGGCGACAGTGCAAATGTTGTTTGGTATTGCCCCCGCCATTGCGCCGATGATTGGTGGCCTGTTGCTTGGCATTCATTGGCAGGCTATTTTCATTTTCTTGGTGTTGTATTCTGGTTTTGCCTTTTTTGCAGTGGTGCGCTATTTGCCCGAAACTATGCCACCTGAAAAGCGCTTACCGCTTTCAGCTAAGCAAGTGATTAAAGACTA
>JBDLQN010000001.1:0-36048 GCA_039800585.1 Pseudomonadota bacterium | reverse complement strand
GCAAGCACAAGCCTGCCCACAAGAAATCTAACTTTAATGGTTGTTGCATATAAAAAATTGCAAACGGCACAAACACCGACAGCGTAATCACCTCCTGCAAAATTTTAAGTTGGCCTAGCGTTAAAGCTGTATAACCCACCCTATTTGCAGGAACCTGAAGTAAATACTCAAAGAAAGCGATACCCCAGCTTAAAAATGCAGCGATATACCAAGGTTTATCGCTCAAATTTTTAAGGTGGGCATACCAAGCAAACGTCATAAAGACATTAGAAAGACCAAGCAGCAAAGCTGCTTTCAGAACTGCTGGCATCACAAAAGAGTTGAGACTAAACGGCAGATTCGCCAGTTTCACCTGTACGAATACGGACCACTTGCTCAACATTGGTCACAAAAATCTTACCATCACCGATCTTGCCTGTACGGGCAGCTTTAATAATGGCATCCATAGCGTTTTCGACAACATCTTCCGCCACCACAAGTTCGATTTTAATTTTGGGTAAAAAATCGACTACATATTCAGCGCCACGATAAAGCTCTGTGTGGCCTTTTTGACGGCCAAAACCTTTTACTTCTGTCACGGTTAAGCCATTCACGCCAATTTCAGACAAAGCTTCACGAACTTCATCTAGTTTAAATGGCTTAATCACTGCCTCGATTTTTTTCATGTGGATACCCTTTAAGCTCTTTAATAACTGCGTTGTTAATTAGATACGGCTATTTTACTCACTAATTCTACTACCCGTTAAATGCAAATTTTGAGGTAATCGGATAACGTCTATCCTTACCAAATCCACGATGCGTAATTCGCACCCCAATTGGTGATTGACGGCGCTTATATTCGTTGCGGTCTATCAATGTCGTCACGCGTTCAACATCTTGCTTTGAATAGCCCTGAGCGATAATGTCGGCGCGGCTAGCGTCATCTTCAACGTAAGCCTCCATAATCGCATCCAAAATCTCATAAGGCGGAAGGCTATCTTGATCTTTTTGGTCGTGTCTTAGCTCAGCAGAAGGCGCTCTGGTGATAATGCGCTCGGGGATAACGACACCTAAGCTATTTCGATAATGTGCAAGTTTATACACTAAAGTCTTGGGCACATCTTTAAGCAAGGCAAAACCACCCGCCATGTCGCCATAAAGTGTGGAATAACCGACGGCCATCTCACTTTTATTGCCTGTTGTGAGCACAATACTGCCAAATTTATTAGATAAAGCCATCAACAACATGCCGCGAATACGGGCTTGCAAGTTCTCTTCCGTAGCATCAAAAGGCAAACCAGCAAATTCATCCGCAAGCGTCTCTCTAAATTGGTTAAACAGCGCGCTAATCGGCAACTCACTATAACGAACACCTAGCATTTCTGCCATGAGGTGCGCATCGCTCACGCTTATCTCTGCCGTGAATTCAGATGGCATCATTACCACGCGCACTTGTTCAGCTCCTAAAGCATCAACCGCAATTGCAAGGGTTAGCGCAGAATCAATGCCGCCAGAAAGGCCTAACACGACCCCCTTAAAGTTATTTTTAGCGACATAGTCTTTAAGGCCGAGGCACAAAGCACGATAAACGGCGGCTTCTATAGGTAAAGACGGGGCAATGTCCGCAGGCAGTACATTGGCATAATTGCGAGGCGACAAATCAAGCTCAACCAAAGCCAAGGCCTCTTCGAATGCAGGCAACTGCTGCACAAGCTCACCAGACCTATCCAAGACAAAAGACCCACCATCAAAAACCAACTCGTCTTGACCACCAACTAAATTGCAGTAAACCAAAGCAAGTCCAGTCTGTGCGACACGATCACGCGCAATTTGATGACGGCTATCCTGTTTTTCTAGGTGGTATGGCGAGGCGTTTAACACTAGCAAGACTTCGGCACCTGCCTTTTTTGCCAAAATTGCTGGCGGACTGTCCCAAACATCAGCGCAAATCAATACACCACATTTCACGCCTTGATGCTCAAAGATCAAGGGCTCAGTGCCCGCTGAAAAATAACGTAACTCGTCAAATACCGAGTGATTGGGAAGCGCGTGCTTATGATAAGTTGCAATGACTTTTCCATCTTGCAATACAGATGCCGCGTTGTAGCAATTTCCTTGATAAGCATGCGGATGACCCACAATCACCGTGATGCCATCTATTTTTTGGGCTAATTGAAGCAATGCAGCTTGGCTTGCCGCATTAAAGTCTGCTCGCAATAACAAATCTTCTGGAGGGTAGCCTGTTAAGGATAATTCTGGCGTGAGCAACAAAGTTGCACCATTTTTTTTGGCTTGCTCAGCAGCAGAAAGAATTTTGTTGGAATTTCCAGCAATATCCCCAACCACAAAATTCATTTGGGCAATTGCAAGTTTCATCCCTTGATTAATAGTTGCCACCTGCATCTCGAATCATTTTTTCGATTTCTTTGTTTTGCTGCTTAATGGCATAAACCAAGGCGGTTAGGCCATATTGGTCTTTGGTTTTAACTTTAGCGCCAGTTTTAATCAAAAGACTGACCATTCCAGGATCGCTATTCCAAACAGCGTTATGTAGCGGTGGCGTACCTTCTCCATCTTTATGATTAACATCAGCGCCTTTATCAATGAGCAATTTTGCAGTTGGCACCTGCTTTTTGCGCACAGCCCAGGTAAGTGCTGTCCATTTTGACTGATCTTGATCTTCAATTTTGGCATTTGAGTCGAGCAGCAAACTGGCTGCTTCGGTATTGCCTGCACGTGCTGCGTACATCAACGGCGTCACGCCTAAACGATCGCGGGCCGCGACCGAAGCGCGATGATCCAATAACACCTTAACTGTTGCTAGATCTCCGTTTTTTGCCGCATACATCAAGATGCTTTTACCGTCATCACTTTTGATATTCGCGTCCACACCAGTATCCAAAAACATGCTCACCAGCCGCGACGAACCTGCGCTGGCTGCCATACCCAATGCGCTCCAACCAGAAACGTCACGCATAGTGGGATCTGCACCGCCATCCAACAACACTTGAGTCGTTGGAATATGGTTTTTCTTCGCGGCAAACATCAAAGCCGTCCAGCCTCCGTTATCTTTGGCATTGGGATCAGCCCCTTTAGCCAACAATGCTTTTACAATTTCAACATTGTCTTTACGGGCGGCATACATCAAGGCAGTCACGCCATCCAAATCGCGGGTATTAGGATCTGTTCCGCTATTAAGCATGGCTTTAACCGTTGTTAAATCACCTTTGGCTGAAACAGTCAGCAAATAAGGGATTTCTTGTTCAGCCCATGCGTTTAACTGCAGGCCTAGAGCAATCAACAAAACCAATACGATGCGATTTAGGATATTCATGTGATTATTTTTTCGCATTGATAGCAGCTAACACAGCCTCGCCCAAACCAGCTGGAGAGCTCGCCACAACCACGCCCGCTTTTTTCAATGCTTCAATTTTGTCTTCAGCTTTACCGCTGCCGCCAGAAATAATCGCCCCCGCATGGCCCATGCGCTTGCCTTTTGGCGCTGTTTGACCTGCAATATAACCAGCCACAGGCTTAGTTACATGATGTTTGATGTAGTCAGCAGCAGCTTCTTCATCCGCACCACCGATTTCGCCCACCATAATAATCGCTTCGGTTTCTGGGTCAGCTTGGAACATTTCCAAGCAATCAATAAAGTTAAGTCCACGGATAGGGTCGCCACCAATACCTACACAGGTTGACTGACCCAAGCCTAAAGCAGTGGTCTGATTAACCGCTTCATAAGTCAGTGTGCCCGAACGGGAAACCACACCCACCTTGCCAGGCAAATGAATACTGCCAGGCATAATGCCGATTTTGCATTCATCTGGAGTAATCACACCTGGGCAATTAGGGCCTATCAGCTTCACATTGTTAGCTTTAAGTGCTGCCTTGACGTTGAGCATATCCAGAACTGGAATGCCCTCGGTGATGCAGACAATCAAACCCACGCCCGCGTCACAAGCCTCCAAGATAGAATCTGCGGCGAACGGTGGCGGAACATAAATCACTGAAGCATCTGCACCTGTTTCGCGCACTGCATCACGCATAGTGTTAAACACTGGCAAACCTAAATGGCTTTGGCCGCCCTTGCCTGGCGTCACACCACCTACCATTTTGGTGCCGTAAGCTAATGCTTGTTCTGAATGGAATGTGCCTTGTTTACCAGTAAAACCTTGGCATAACACTTTGGTATTTTTATTAACTAATATGCTCATGTTCTAACCCTACGCGCTGACTGCGGCAACTGCTTGTTTAGCCGCATCGGTTAAGCCAGCAGCAGAAATAATTGAAAGACCGCTCTCACTTAACATCTTGCGGCCAAGCTCAACGTTGGTGCCTTCTAAACGCACAACCACAGGAATTTTAATGCCGACTTCTTTGACTGCAGTGATGATGCCTTCTGCAATAATGTCGCAACGCATAATGCCACCAAAAATATTCACCAAAATAGCTTTTACATTGCTGTCCGCCAAAATAATCTTAAAGGCTTTGGCAACAGTCTCAGCGGTTGCACCGCCCCCCACATCCAAGAAGTTAGCTGGGGAACCGCCATGCAACTTAATCAAATCCATGGTCGCCATCGCCAAACCCGCACCGTTCACCATACAGCCAATATTGCCGTTAAGCGCGATGTAATTAAGCCCTGCGTGATGCGCTTCAGCTTCTTTGGCATCATCTTGGCTCCAGTCACGCTGTTCAGCCAATGATTTTTGGCGATATAGCGCATTGTCATCCACACTCATTTTGCAATCTAAGGCGAATAACTTGCCGTCAGTCGTCACAATAAGAGGATTGATTTCAAGCAAGGCCAAATCATTTTCTTTAAATAATTTGTACAAGCCTTTAGCCAACTTGGTAAAGGCGGCAATTTGATCGCCCACCAAATCTAAAGCAAAGGCCAAATTACGCGCTTGATAATCCACCAAACCATTTAATGGGTCGCAGATTTCCTGCAGAATTTTTTCAGGGCTGGTTTCAGCGATTTCTTCAATATCCATACCGCCAGCACTTGATGCCACCATCACCACTCTTTCGAGGGTGCGATCCACCAAGATTGAAAGATAAAGCTCACGCGCAATCGGCAAAGTCTGCTCCACCAAAAGCTGATGCACTGGCTGACCATCTGGTGCATTTTGATAAGTGACTAATTGTTTACCCAACAAACCATGAGCGACTGATTGTGCTTCACTGGCCGATTTTACAATCTTCACGCCACCCGCTTTGCCGCGACCACCCGCATGCACTTGAGCCTTGACCACCCAAGCATCGCCTGCTATTTCTTTAGTAGCTGCGGCGGCAGCTTCTGCTGATTGAACAACCTGTCCGACGGGGACCGCTAGGCCATAGCGTTGAAGTAATTGTTTGGCCTGAAATTCGTGCAAATTCATAATGAAATGATATTGAAGTTTTAAGATTGATAACGATGTGGCATTTTCGCCCAAATCGGGCGTATATGCCAGCGCTATATAGCAAATCTATCTCAGTAAAAGCCTCACAAATCGAGTGCTTTTACTATGTATAATGTCAAAATTCATTCACTTTCTAAAAATCGATATGCGTTTAGTCGTCCAAGGTTCCTCTATTCAGCTTCAGCATTTGGTGCATATCCACCAACTTAGCCAATCCAAACAAGGTGCGCAATTCGTTCAAATTGCCCTACACGCCTACTATTTGCCGCATCAAGATTTTGCATCGCAAGACGTGATTGATTTTTGCAAAGCACAAGCCATTGATTGTGCTTATGTACTAGAAAAACAAACGCTTAGAAATATCAAGCTGGCGGTAATGGATATGGACTCGACGCTGATTAACATTGAGTGTATCGATGAAATTGCCGACATGATGAACATCAAGCCGCAAGTCGCCGCGATTACCGAAAGCGCAATGCGCGGTGAAATCGAATTCAAAGAAAGCCTCACCCGCCGTGTTGCTCTGCTTAATGGTCTAGAAGAGTCAGCCTTAAAACGCGTCATCGACGAGCGTTTGCAGCTTAATCCTGGCGCGCAAGAGTGGATTCAAGCTTGCAAGGAACACGGCATTAAGACGCTTTTAGTTTCTGGCGGCTTTGAATTTTTCGCTAACCACGTCAAAAGCTTATTAGGGCTCGATTACGCTGAATCAAATCGCCTGGAAATCATTAACGGCAAACTCACAGGCAAAATTATTGGTGACATTGTGGATGGTCAAGCTAAGGCCGACTTTTTGGTTAGCCATCGAGATGCACTTGGCCTAAATGCCGACCAAGTGATTGCGATTGGCGATGGCGCCAACGACTTAATTATGATGCGCGCCGCAGTCGCTGGCGTCGCCTATCACGCAAAACCCATCGTACAAGAACAAGCCACCTACGCACTGAACCATACAGGCCTAGATGGCGTCAGAAACTTATTCGCAACTATTTAACCCTAGAGGAACGCTATGTTAGTCAAAAATTTGCTTCTTTCTTCCCTACTTCTTTTAAGCTTGAGCGCTTTTGCACAACCCACTGTTGAAATAAAAACCAACAAAGGCAGCATCATTGTCGAACTCAACCAAGACAAAGCACCCAATACCGTAGCCAACTTTGTGAAATACGCTAACGACGGCTTTTACACTGGCACAGTTTTTCATCGTGTCATTTCCGGCTTTATGATTCAAGGCGGCGGCTTAGACAAAAATTTAAATGAAAAAGTAACCCGCGCGCCTATTAAAAACGAGGCAGATAACGGCCTAGCCAACAATATCGGCACAATTGCCATGGCGCGCACTAACGACCCACATTCAGCCAGCTCACAGTTCTTTATAAATGTCGCCAACAATGCATTTTTAAATCACACAGAAAAATCAGATCGCGGCTGGGGCTATACCGTGTTTGGCAAGGTGTTAAAAGGCATGGACGTCGTGGATAAAATCGCAAAAATCCCAACAGATGGCGGTGACGTCCCAACGCAAACGATAGTGATTGAGTCAGTGACTGTTTTGCCAAACAAATAACGATTGAGCAATAAAAAAGGCCTTCTGATGAAGGCCTTTTTTATGACTACAAAACGGCTTAGTGCATATGCAAATACACCAACTCGCCTGCTTTCATATCAGGAACTAATAAAGACTTACCATCATGACTTAAAGCAATGTCTGCGGCCGCTACAAAGCCTTCTTGCACCAAGGTTACTTTGGCAGCACCATCTTTACTTAGTTGAACACGAAAAACTTTGCCGTTTTTCCAGTCGCTGACATACAACTGGTCTTTACCTACTTTAACAATGCCATCACCGCCACCAAAGCCTTTGGCGACTTCAATCATCTCGTCTTTTTTCATGTCGATGCGGTATAAAACACCAGAAACAAAGTCGACCATATAGATGCAGTTCGCTGTTTTGCCCATCAACAAGCCATTGGGGGCTTGAACACGTGCATCTTTTTTACCACTTAGCACCGCACTTACCTTGCCCTGAGGCGTGATTTTATAAACAGCACCGCCAGCACCTTTTAAATCACCACTATCGCTGACATAAATATTACCGGCCGCATCAGACTCTAAATCATTTAAAAATTGTGGTGCCTCAGGAAACGCTTCTGCGGCGGTGAATACTAAAGTTTTACCATCTGGGGTAACTTTAATGACTCGATGGTTATCCGCCACATACAAATCTTTGCCGACAATGGCGAGGCCTTTCGGGTCATCCAAACCTTGTGCAAACACTTTGGCTTCGCCATTCTTTTCAATGACGGTAATTTGGCCGTCACCATCTTTGCCAAACTCGCCAATTTCAGAAACAAACACACGACCATCTTTTGCAGCAATGGCAGATTCAGGCATTTTTAATCCTGTCACTTTTTTAGTTTCATGTGCATGCACAGAAAATGAAACCAAAGCACCCAACACCAAAGCGATAAAACTTTTCGTACGATTTAACTGCATCACGACTCCTAATTAAAATCCCATAAACTGAACTTTTGGCTCTGGCAACAAGCCTGTTGTAGCACATGGCAACGCTCCTGGCGCTGCTTTTAGCGCCTCTTGAAACTTAGCATCTGCCTGCATTTTTGCTGAAACATCCTGCATAGCCCCTTGATACGCTGCTTGCAAATGTGTCTCTGGCTTAATATCTAAAAATCCTTGGGTTTCGGCCTTGCCCACATAATTACCAAGGGGCTTGCCATCAGGCGTATAAACATAAGCAATGACCTTGCCATAAAAGGTTTGAACTTGTGGGTTATAGAACATACGAGGCCTAAGCCAAACAAGTACTTTGGCCGAGGCTGGATTTTCATCACACATGGCCACTTCTTTAAAATCTTGGCCAAGCACCTGCATCGCTGCGGCTTCTAACATTGGCCCTTGGCTATACCAGTAGCCGACAGAATAATGGTGAAGTCTAAGTTGATGGTTGTAATCTTGTGCCTGAATATAAATCGCAACCGTGCTGGGTTTAGAGGCTACATCATGGGCTGACACAACAAAAGAAAGAACCAACAGGAATAAGCCTAAGCATACTTTTTTAAACATCTTTTAAACTCTTACACGATAAAAATTAAGCAGAAAAATTAAGTTAATACATCAGACCAAATGTTTTTAGCCCAAGCTTGTGCGTAGCTTCCCTCAAGCTCAGACGGCTTGTCAGAAACGCCGCCACCTTCCGCTGAAACCATTATTTTTTTGGCACTATCATATCGATAGACATTGGCAACATGCATAGCCATTTTGTCATTGATAAAGCTATAACAAGTATTCGCAAAAACTGGCGCCGGATCTGGCTCTTTTTGGGCTAGCAGCGCCACAACCGCACTGGCGCAAACGCGAGCTTGTGAAGTTGCCATATGGGCTGATTTGGGCAATGCGGCAGAAACCGAATCACCGATGACATGCACATTGGGTAATATTTTAGACTCGTAAGTCAGAAAATCCACTTCGCACCAGCGCTTATCAACATTCGCCATGCCCACGGTTTGCGCCAACTTTCCTGCTCGCTGAGGAGGAATAACGTTAAGCACATCCGCCCGCACTGTCTCGAATTCAGTTTTGACCGTCTTGCTTGCTACGTCAACCTCAACCACAGCGCTGTTAGGTCGATAATCAATCATTCCTGCATAATTTTCAGCAAAGACTTTGGTAAACAAGCCTTTTTTAGAAATAATTTCTGGATTAGCATCCAGCACAATCACTTTTGCGCTTGGATTATTTTGTTTGAAATAATGCGCCACTTGGCAAGCTCGCTCATAAGGTCCAGGTGGGCAACGATAAGGCGCTTTAGGGATGCTCATTACAAATACGCCGCCATCTCTCATCATTTCAAGCTGTCTACGCAAACGTATCGTTTGCGAGCCTGCTTTCCAGGCGTGGGGGATTTCAGATTGTGCTTCACGGCTTGCAAGCATGGGTAATTGATCAAAATTAAAGTCTATTCCAGGGGCCACGATGACTTTGTCATAGGGGATTGTGCCTGCTTTTAATTGAACCAATTTATTCTCTGCATCGATACTCAGCACCTCATCATTCACCCACTGAATGCCGTGGTGACTCTTCAGCATATCGTAAGCAAAAGTCAGCTCATCTAGCTGCTTACTTCCCCCAAGAACAAGGTTACTGAGTGGGCATGAAATAAACTGAGTGCGTGGCTCCACCACGGTGACCTGAATGCCACCCTGACTCCACAGACGTAGATATTTAGCGGCTGTTGCACCTGCATAACCACCACCAATCACCACCACCCTTCCCTTTGTCAGGCTAGCTGCTTTTGCACCTAAAGGAAGGCCTAAAAGCGTAGCAGAGGCTGCGGCAACTTTCAGAAAATCACGACGATTGAACATATTAAGGCTCCTTCGCATGGCTAGCTGGCGGCATACGCATCGCCTCGCGAGGTTGCATCGCGAAGAAATCGGCTAAATCGCTAATTTCTTCCTGCGTTAATCCTTTTGCATGCCTGTGCATAACGGTTGAGCTTCGCTCCCCGTTTCGAAACGCCATCATCTGAGCAATAAAATGCGCGCGGTCTAATCCAGCCAACACTGGCGTGCCGCCAACGCTGTTGCCATTAGTGCCATGACAGGCAGCGCATGAGGCAGAAAGCACTTGAATATGTGCGCTTATTTCACCTTGTGCAAAAGCTAAGGCGCTGGAAAAAAGCATAAAAAAACCCGCAAACACCAAAAGGCATTTGCGGGTTTGTTGTCTGAGGCTTTGCACGCTCATCTTTAACAATTCAGATTAGTAGAAACACTTATCTTCTTTACAGCCATCATCCTTGGCGCCTGCTGCAAGAAGAATCTCTTCCATCTTCTTATCGCCTTTGTCGTGAACGACACGCAGGATAGAAACGTCGCCTTTTAATTTCAAATTCAAATCAGCACCTTTAGAAATGAGGTACTTAACAATTTCTGGGTATCCATCATAGGCGGCCAAATGTAAGGCAGTCATCTTAGTCACTGGATGAACATAATCAATCTCAGCACCGCGCTCCACCAAATACTTCACCATTTTCAATTGATTATTGTTGGTAGCAATTTGAATCGCAGTCCAAGCAAAGAACTTCTCGTTCACATCCACACCTGAATCCAAGTATTTTTTAACGATTTTTAAATCGCCATCGCGCAAACCTTGCGTATATTCAACTTGTTGCTCACCTTCCATCGCGAAAGATAAGTAAGGCACGCTGAGCGCAATCACCATCAATAATGCTTTAACTAATTTCATGTAATTATCTCCAACCCAGTTATTTTAATTAATAAATTTTCTTGCGTTTCTAAACATGCGAATCCACGCGCCATCCTCGCCCCAAGTATCTGGATGCCAAGAATTTTGCACCGTACGGAAAACACGCTCTGGATGCGGCATCATAATACTAAAACGCCCATCCTTGGTAGTGAGGCCGGTAATGCCTTGAGGTGAGCCGTTCGGATTAAACGGATACATCTCTGTTGGCTTACCAGCGTTATCTACATAGCGCATCGTCACAAGTTTATCTGTAACGACTGCATTGACAGCAGATTCTGAAGAAAATTCCGCAAAACCTTCACCATGTGCAACAGCAATTGGCATGCGGCTTCCAGCCATCCCAGCAAAGAATAATGAGGGTGACTCTTGAACTTCCACCATGGCAAAACGCGCTTCAAATTGCTCGGATTTATTCCGAACAAAGTGTGCCCAGTTTTCAGCGCCAGGGATGATGCTATGCAAGTTACTCATCATTTGACAGCCATTACATACGCCCAATGAGAATGAGTCTTGACGTTGGAAGAACGCAGAGAATTCATCACGCGCTCGATTATTGAACAAAATAGATTTTGCCCAACCCTCACCAGCGCCCAATACATCGCCGTATGAGAAGCCGCCGCAAGCTACAAGCCCAGCAAAGTCTTTTAAGCTGATGCGGCCACTGATAATGTCACTCATATGCACATCAAAAGTCGCGAAACCTGCTCGATCAAAAGCTGCCGCCATTTCCACCTGACCATTAACGCCTTGCTCACGCAGAACAGCCATTTTGGGGCGTGCACCCGTTGCAATATAGGGCGCAGCAATATTTTCAGCAGGATCAAATGTTAGCTTTGCGTGCATACCCGCATCTGTCTTATCCAAGAGGCGGTCGTATTCTTGTTGTGCACAAACTGGGTTATCTCGCATTTTTTGCATCTGATAAGTCGTTTCAGACCAAGCACGATGCAAGTCAACGCGAGAGGCTTCAAATAGAGCCTTACCTGCTTGCTTGATGTTGACTGCTTCACCATTTGTCACGTCACCAATCACATGCACACAATTTGGCAAGGCTTGTTTTAGGCTTGCTGCAATAGCCTCGGCTTCAGAAGCACGCACTTGAATCACTGCGCCTAGCTCTTCGTTATAAAGCACGCTGGCAACATCGCCTGGCAGACCATCTAAAGTCACTTGCAATCCACAGTGACCAGCAAATGCCATTTCGACCAAAGTAGAGAATAAGCCACCATCTGAACGATCATGGTAGGCCAACAATTTGCCATCCGAGTTTAATGACTGAATAGCGCCAAAGAAATTCTTCAATCGCGCAGCGTCATCAACATCAGGGGCTTGATTACCCACCGCACCATAGACTTGAGCTAACGCAGAACCACCCATTCGATTTTTGCCTGCCCCCAAATCAATCAGAATCAACTTAGTATCACCCAAGTCCGTTCTTAATTGCGGCGTAAGCGTTTTACGTGCATCCGACGTTGCGGCAAAGGCCGTTACCACCAATGAAATAGGTGCGGTCACTGCTTTTTTATCACTGCCTTCGTCCCAAACAGTTTTCATGGACATCGAATCTTTGCCCACAGGGATGCTGATGCCCAAGGCTGGACAAAGCTCCATGCCGACAGTTTTAACTGTATCGAATAAGGCAGCATCTTCACCAGGATGCCCAGCAGGCGCCATCCAGTTAGCGGATAGTTTTAAATCAGCAATATCATTAATCAAGGTAGCAGCAATATTAGTGATGGACTCGCCAATTGCCATACGGCCAGACGCAGGCGCATCAATCAAAGCTAAAGGCGCTTTTTCACCAATCGCAAAAGCTTCGCCTTGATAAGTCTCAAAACCTGCCAAAGTCACGGCCACATCAGCCACAGGCACTTGCCATGGCCCCACCATTTGGTCTCGTGCAATCAAACCAGTCACAGAGCGGTCGCCTATGGTAATCAAGAAGGTTTTATCCGCCACACCAGGCAGTCTCAATACCCGCTCAGCCGCATCTTTTAAATCAATTTTTTGGGTGTCAAAAGCTTTTAATTGGCGTTTTGTATGCTTCACATCGCGCAACATTTTGGGTGGTTTGCCAAGCAACACAGACAAATCCATATCCACAGGTTTATTGTCGAAATGACTATCGGAAACCGTTAAATGACGGGCTTCAGTCGCCTCCCCCACCACTGCGAATGGGCAACGTTCACGCTCGCAAATTTCAGCAAATCTCGGCAAATCTGCTTTACTAACTGCCATCACGTAACGCTCTTGAGCCTCGTTACTCCATAGCTCGCGTGGCGACATGCCTGGCTCTTCATTATGCACATTGCGCAACTGGAACAAGGCACCCACACCGGCATCGTTCACCAGTTCTGGGAACGCGTTAGAAATACCGCCAGCACCGACATCGTGAATACTCAAAATGGGGTTTTTATCGCCTAATTGCCAGCAACGATCAATCACTTCTTGGGCACGGCGTTGTAGCTCTGGATTGCCGCGCTGAACAGAGTCAAAATCGAGATTCTCAGCATTTGCACCAGTATCCATACTAGATGCAGCGCCACCGCCCAAACCAATCAACATGGCTGGACCGCCCAATTGAATTAAGCATGCCCCTGGTGGAATTGGGTTCTTTTTGGAATGTTTAGCGAAAATATTACCTACACCACCCGCCAACATAATAGGCTTGTGATAGCCGCGCATTTCACCATCAGACTCAAGTTCAAACGTACGGAAATACCCCGCAATATTCGGACGCCCAAACTCATTGTTGTATGCGGCGCCGCCCAATGGGCCATCGATCATAATTTGCAAAGGTGAGGCAATCCGAGAAGGTTTGCCATAAGCGCCTTCCCAAGGCTGTTCAAAGCCTGGGATATTCAGATTAGAAACAGAAAACCCTGTTAAACCAGCCTTAGGTTTTGAGCCGCTACCAGTGGCACCCTCATCACGGATTTCACCACCTGCGCCAGTTGCTGCGCCAGCAAAGGGCGAAATTGCTGTTGGATGATTGTGTGTTTCCACTTTCATCAAATAATGCATTTCATCTTCCACAAAGCCATAGGCACCATCAACTTGAGGATAAAAACGTTTGGTCTTGTTGCTTGCACCAGCCACAATTGAAGCGTTATCCGCATAAGCCACCACTGTTTTACCTGGATGAAGCTTGTGTGTGTTACGAATCATGCCAAACAGAGATTGCGCCTGAGTCTCGCCATCAATCACCCAATCTGCATTAAAGATTTTATGACGACAGTGTTCGGAGTTGGCTTGCGCAAACATCATTAACTCAACATCAGTCGGGTTGCGACCCATGCGCTGATAATTTTCGAGCAAATAATCGACTTCATCAGGCGATAGCGCCAAGCCCAAATCGGCATTAGCCTGATTTAAAGCCGCTTTACCGCCATTCAAAATATCAACGCTAGATAATGGCGTTGGTGTGCCTTGATGATAAAGCTTAGCGGCCTCATCCAGCGAAGCAAACACCGCTTCAGTCATGCGATCATGAACCACTGTTTTGACAGCTAGTTTTTCTGCGTCACTTAAAGCAGACCCGTCTTTTTTCGTCACATAGTAAGCAATACCCCGCTCAATACGCTGTACGTTCTCCAAACCACAATGTTTGGCAATATCTGTTGCTCGTGAAGCCCAAGGGGAAATGGTGCCTGGGCGCGGTGTTACCAAAAACAGCTCACCTACTGGCGCTTCTTCTGCCATGATTGGCCCGTAAGTCAGAATCTTCTTCAAGGTCTCAAGCTGAGCGCCAGCCAATTCACCTTCATTCCAAATAAAGTGCCAAAAGTCAGCATGAATCGCTTTAACTGCAGGCGCAGTTTGGCTTAAAGCAGAAAGTAGCTTTTGAATACGAAATGAAGATAAAGCTGCACTACCGCGCAAACTCAACATGGTGGGTAATTTAGACATAGTTCGAGACAAAAAAGAAGCTGGGTTAATAAAGGCGTTATTTTACCCGAAATCAAGACAAATAAGCTTAAAAGCCATGCTTTGTTTATGCTGAATTGTTATCATAAGAGTGATATCGCAAATCTTATTGCAAGGTGGGCCTATGGCTAACTCTATTCGTCTTTCCATTCAAGGCATGCACTGTGGCAGCTGCGTAAGCAAAGTCACTCAAGCGCTTGCCCCCTTAGCTGGCAGCGTTGAAGTAAGCCTCAAGCCGCCATCAGCTACCTTAAAAGACAGTTCTGCAAGCATGGCGCAAATCAATAAAGCACTCGCACAAGCCGGTGAGTACAAGGCCTCAAAAGACCTGGCAGCATTTGGGGCGGAGCCAGACAAGAGCTGGTTAGCCACTTATCAACCTCTGCTCACCATTGTGGCTTATATTTTGGGCGTTTCTTTGCTAGTCGAGCTGAGCCAGCCAAGTTTCGATCATGCTCGCTGGATGACACACTTTATGGCTGGGTTTTTCCTCGTATTTTCATTTTTCAAGATGTTGAATATTCGTGCCTTTGCCAGCAGTTATGCGATGTACGATTTACTAGCCATGCGTTGGCAGGCTTATGGCCTCATTTATCCTTTTATAGAACTCGGTTTAGGTATCGCCTATTTAACCGACTATGAGCCGCACACCACCAATCTAGTCACTTTAATTGTCATGACGTTTTCTAGCTTAGGCGTCATTCAATCGGTCATGAATAAACAGAAAATTCGCTGCGCTTGTTTGGGCACAGTATTTAACCTACCTATGTCCACGGTTACCATTATTGAAGACCTTCTAATGGCGGGCATGGCTGCTTGGATGTTAATTTAATTCGCTTTAGGTTTTGCTCGATTGTTTACTGGCGATTACTACCAACTCCCCACAGGGCGCGTCGCAGCTTTAGATACAGATACGCCCTTTCCGCCAGTTGAATGTGCGCTAGCGGAGCCGAATGGTTTAATTGCCATTGGCGGTGACCTATCCAGCCAACGCATACTTGCCGCTTATCAACAAGGAATTTTCCCTTGGTTTAATGAAGGCGAACCCATCCTGTGGTGGAGCCCTCACCCCCGCATGGCGTTGTTTCCAGAAAACTTAAAGATTTCAAAATCCCTCGCTAAGCGCCTTAGAAAGCAGGATTATGAGGTCAAGTTCAATCAACATTTCAGACAGGTGATGGAAGCCTGTGCCAGCGTAAGTCGAGACCAACAGCATGGCACATGGATTAGCCCAGAAATGATAGACGCTTATTGTGAGCTACATGCACAAGGCCATGCTTACTGTGCCGAAACTTGGATAGAGGGCAAGCTAGTCGGCGGACTGTATGGCGTTCTGATTAACCGTATGTTTTATGGCGAATCAATGTTCCACTACGTCACAGATGCTTCTAAAATTGCTTTTGTGCATATGGTGAATTATTTAAAACAACAAAATGTTGGCATGATTGATTGCCAAATGAATACGGCACATCTAGCCTCACTGGGTGCCAAGGAAATTGGCCGCGACCTTTTCATCCCAACACTTCAAGCACTCACCCAGCCCGCATGAGCCATCCAAATGAACAGGCATTGGAAAGAATTCAATTCTACGTCACCGCTCCGTACGCTTGCGGTTATTTACCTAAACAGCAATCACAATCCTTGATTGCCACGCCGCAACATCTTGTCAACGGCCTCCAATATAGCGGACTGATTCAATTAGGATTTAGACGTAGCGGTCAATTTGTTTATCGCCCCCATTGTGAAGGTTGTCGCGCTTGCATCTCTGTTCGTCTGCCCGTAGCAGAGTTCCAAGCAAGTCGCAGTCAGAAACGTGCTTTCAAACAGCATCAATCCCTAGAAGTACTGATTGATCGCCCAAGTTTTGATGAGGCACAATTCAATCTATACCAAGCCTATCAGGCCAGCCGTCACCAAGGAGCCGAAAAAGAAGAAGGCGTCGATCAATACCGCGATTTTCTGATACAAAGCAATGTAGATAGCTTAAGCGTTTCCTTTCTTTTAGATGGCCAACTTAAAATCGTCAGCATTGTTGATATCGTCGAAGACGGCATTTCTGCGGTTTATACCTTTTACGACACACAGGATACGCAAGCCAGTTACGGCACTTACAGTATTTTGTGGCTAATTGAGTGGAGCAAACAGCTAGGTCTGCCATATTTATACTTGGGCTACTGGATTCAAGATAGTCCTAAAATGGCCTACAAACGAAACTTCATGCCTCAAGAAGCCCTAATGAACGGCCAATGGCAGCGCATCGAAAAAAGCTGACTCCCGCCTTGCTGCCATATTCGAATAGAGTAATCGGTCTGTTGAGTGCTACAATTCAAGCTTTAAGCTCTTCAATTCACGTTGATTAAGTATGTCTTTCAATAAAATCGTTATTTTCGGTGTAGGCCTAATCGGTGGCTCAGCTGCGCTTGCATTAAAGCAAGCCCAAGCTGTTCGCCATGTGGTTGGCGTTGGACGCAGCTTAGACAATCTACAAGCCGCTTTAGACTTAAATGTGATTGATGAAGCACAATCTGACATCGCGTGCGCTTTGCAGGATGCAGATGTCGTCTTGTTAGCCACGCCAGTAGCGCAGACCCCTAAAATTTTGGAGGCTATTCTTCCACACCTTGCGGCCAACACTGTTGTCACCGATGCTGGCAGCACCAAATCCGACATTGCGGCTTACGTAGAGGCTGCTGCATCGCAAGCCGCCAACCCCCAACAGTTATTAAGCCAATTTGTTGGTGGACACCCAATTGCAGGGGCCGAAAAAAGTGGCGTAACTGCCGCAAAAGCTGATTTGTTTGTCGGCAAAAATGTGGTGCTCACGCCCAATCAGCAAACCTCAACAGAGGCTTTAGAAAAAGTACGTCAATTGTGGTTGAGCACTGGTGCAAAAGTAACGCAAATGAGTGCGGCGCAACACGACCAAACTTTTGCAGCCGTGAGCCACCTTCCGCATTTATTAGCTTTTGCCTTGGTGGATGATTTAGCCAGCCGGCCTAACGCAAAACAACTTTTTGATTTCGCTGCCAGCGGTTTCCGTGATTTCACTAGAATTGCCGCTAGCTCGCCTGAAATGTGGCGCGATATTAGCCTAGCTAATCGAGAGGCTTTATTAAGCGAAATTGACGCTTACCAAAAAGAACTACTACTGCTAAAAGTGTTGCTAGACACGCAAGATGAGCGCGGCTTACAAGAATTATTTGAGCGCGCCAGCCATGCACGTCAGCAATGGAGCAAAGACAGAGAGTCGCAATAATTAATAATGGAACAACTCACCCTTAAACCCGCCCATCAAGTCGGCGGAACAATCAAACTGCCCGGCTCGAAAAGCATTTCCAACCGCACCTTGTTGTTAGCCGCTCTATCTGAAGGCACAACCGAGATTCGCGATTTATTGGCTTCTGACGACACCGCTAGAATGTTAGAAGCGCTCGAAACGCTTGGGGTAAAGCTTGAAAACATCGCTGAGAACGCCGTCAGAGTCACCGGCAATGGCGGCCATTTAGCCGTTAAAAAAGCCAAGCTGTTTTTAGGTAATGCGGGCACGGCTTTCCGTCCGCTGACTGCCGCACTTGCCTTATTGGGTGGCGAATTTGAGCTTTCTGGCATCCCCAGAATGCATGAACGTCCAATTGGAGACTTGGTGGATGCCTTGCGCCAAGCTGGCGCGAATATTGATTATTTAGCCAATGAGGGCTACCCCCCACTCAAGATTTCACCTGCTGATATTCAGGCTACGCCCAATACACAACCTAAACAAAGCATCAAAATTCGCGGCGATGTTTCTAGCCAGTTCTTAACGGCCTTGCTCATGGCTTTACCGCTAACCAAACAAGCTTTCACAATTGAAGTAGTCGGCGAGTTAATTTCTAAGCCTTATATCGAAATTACCCTAAATTTAATGGCGCGTTTTGGGGTTCAAATTAAACGCGATGGCTGGGAACGTTTTTATATCCCAGCCGACACAAACTATCTAAGTCCCAAACATATTTATGTTGAGGGCGACGCCTCATCTGCCTCTTATTTCTTAGCTGCCGGGATGGTTGCCGCAGATAAGCAAGGCCTCAAAATTGAGGGCGTTTCGAAAGATAGCATTCAAGGGGATATTAAGTTTGCTGATGAAATCGTCAAAATGGGCGCGGAAATTGAATATGGCGCAAATCATGTGTTGGTCAAACGTGCTCAAGGCAAACTGAAAGCGATTGACTTGGACTGCAACCACATTCCCGATGCTGCCATGACTTTGGCTGTGTTAGCCTTGTTTGCGGATGGCACCACCACTTTACGTAACATCGCCAGCTGGCGCGTCAAAGAAACTGATCGTATCAGCGCAATGGCTACCGAACTTAGAAAAGTCGGTGCTAGCGTTGAAGAAGGTGTCGATTACATCAAAGTCACGCCCCCAGCAAAATTAACAGCCAATGCAGTCATCGATACCTATGACGACCACCGCATGGCCATGTGTTTTTCTTTGGTTAGCTTAGCCGGCGTTCCTGTTGTGATCAACGACCCTAAGTGTGTAGGCAAAACTTTTCCTGACTACTTTGATCGCTTTGCGGGCATTGTTCAATCATGACGAGTTCATCATCCATTCCCGTCGTTGCGATTGACGGCCCATCTGCATCAGGCAAAGGCACTGTCGCTCAATTAGTCGCCGAGCAACTTGGTTACCATTACTTGGACTCTGGTGCGCTGTATCGGATTGTGGCGCTGGCTGCGCATCGTGAAGAAATTAGCTGGGACGAAGAAAACGACATCGCCAAATTAGTCCCTCGTTTAGATATTCATTTCAAAAAAGGTGACATCTTTCTAGATGGTCAAAACATCAGCGAAGATATTCGCACAGAGCATATGGGACAAGGTGCTTCGCAAGTGGCTGCCCACCCTAAAGTGCGCGCAGCACTTACCCATTTACAGCATAGCTTCCGCAAAGCGCCTGGCTTAGTTGCCGATGGCCGCGATATGGCAACCGTCATCTTCCCAGATGCTAAGGCCAAAATATTTTTAACGGCTAGCGCCGAAGTGCGTGCAGATCGTCGTTATCAACAAATTATTAAAAAAGGTATTGCCGCTGATTACCAAGCCATCCTAAAAGACTTGCAGGAGCGTGATGCACGCGACAGGCAGCGCAGCGTTGCCCCGCTTCAACAAGCACAAGATGCGACCCTCCTTGACACTAGCAAGCTCAATATAGCGCAGGCCGTCAACAGCGCTTTAGCTATCATCCAATCTAAAAATAAATAAACCCTTTATTTCATTTAGTTAGCTCAACCTTCTTGGAGCCATATCAGTGCTCGACCTTAGCCATTTAAGGCATCTCACTTTTTAACAAAAAAATCAAAAAATACTTAATAAAAATATAGTTTTAGTGTAATATCACGGTCCGTTTTAAAAAATTGGTGTCGCTCGTGTCCAGCATGAACGACGTTTAATAACTTTCCCCACTGCACGGTGGGATTTTTAGGTAACTTTATTAATGGCTAAAACATCAACCTCCTCAGAAAGCTTTGCAGCCTTATTTGAGGAAAGCCTGGCTCGCCAGGAAATGCGCTCAGGTGAAGTAATCACCGCTGAAGTAGTTTCAATCGACTCTGATTTCGTTGTCGTAAACGCAGGTCTTAAATCTGAAAGCGTGATCGACGCTAACGAATTTTTGAATGACCGCGGCGAAATGGAAGTTAACGTTGGCGACTTCGTTAAAGTCTGTATCGAATCACTAGAAGATGGCTACGGTTCAACAAAACTATCACGCGAAAAAGCTAAACGCTTGGCAGCATGGCTAGACCTAGAAGAAGCGATGAACGAAGGTCGCATCATCAAGGGCATGGTTAACGGTCGCGTTAAAGGCGGCTTAACAGTGATGGTAAACGGCATCCGCGCGTTCTTACCAGGTTCATTAGTTGATTTGCGTCCTGTAAAAGACACCACACCATTCGAAAACAAAGAGTGGGATTTCAAAGTAATTAAATTAGACCGCAAACGTAACAACGTTGTGGTTTCACGCCGCGCTGTACTTGAAGTCAGCATGGGCGCTGATCGCGAAGCTTTAATGGACACACTTAAAGAAGGTGCTGTTGTTAAAGGTATCGTTAAAAACATCACCGACTACGGTGCATTCGTTGACTTGGGCGGCATTGACGGCTTGCTACACATCACTGACTTGGCATGGCGCCGTGTTAAACACCCATCAGAGGTATTAACTGTTGGTGAAGAAGTTGAAGCGAAGATCCTTAAATTTGATCAAGACAAAAACCGTGTTTCACTTGGCATCAAGCAATTGGGCGATGACCCATGGGTTGCATTGAGCCGTCGTTACCCAGCAAACACACGTCTATTCGGTAAAGTAACAAACTTGACTGACTACGGTGCATTCGTTGAAATCGAGCCAGGCATTGAAGGCTTGGTACACGTTTCTGAAATGGACTGGACGAATAAGAACGTACATCCAGCTAAGATCGCTCAATTAGGCGATGAAGTTGAAGTAATGATTCTTGAGATTGATGAAGATCGTCGTCGCTTATCATTGGGCATGAAACAATGTCAGACCAACCCATGGGATGACTTTGCAGCTAGCCACAAAAAAGGTGACAAAGTAAGCGGTCAAATCAAATCTATCACTGACTTCGGCGTATTCATTGGTTTGCCAGGCGGTATTGACGGTCTAGTTCACTTGTCAGACCTTTCATGGACACAAACTGGCGAAGAAGCAATTCGTAACTTCAAAAAAGGTGACGAGTTAGAAGCTTTAGTATTGAGCATCGATGTTGAGAAAGAGCGTATCTCTCTTGGCGTTAAACAACTCACTGCTGACCCTACTGGCGGCGCATCTACTTCTGAAGAAACAGCAGAAGCTAAACCTAAGAAAAAAGCAGCAAAAGCGAAAGATGCAGCTCCAGCAGCTGATGACAGCGCATCTGCTGGCACTACAAACTTAGGTGCCTTGCTTAAAGCTAAGCTTGATAGCAAGAACAACGAATAAGGGTTGAAGCAATGACAAAATCTGAGCTTATTCTTAACTTGGCTGCGCGTTTCCCGCAACTTGTAGTTAAGGATGCTGAACTTTCAGTGAAAGCAATCCTTGACTCAATGACGGACAACCTAGCAGCTGGCGAGCGTATCGAGATTCGTGGTTTTGGTAGTTTTAGTCTTAACTATCGCCCACCACGCATTGGTCGCAACCCAAAAACTGGTAGCAAAGTGCAAGTGCCTGCGAAGCATGTACCTCACTTTAAAGCTGGTAAAGAGTTACGCGAACGCGTAGATTTGGTCTAACACGCTTTAAATCAACATACGTTGAAAACTAAAACGGTAGCTTTAGAAATGAAGCTACCGTTTTTTTATGTCTGCAATTCAGGTCACCAAATTTTTTACCTAGCCCTTTTTGGCTGGCACCAGTAAAATTGACCCTATGGGACTTATCTATAAAACATTAGGTGCAGCAGCGTGATGGATTTTGAATATTGGTGGCTGATTGCCCTTCCCCTATTTTTCACTTTAGGCTGGATAGCTGCGCGGATTGATATCAAGCAGCTTCTTTCTGAAACCACCAGCTTGCCTGCAGCCTACTTCAAGGGCCTCAACTTTCTGATTACAGATCAGCATGACAAAGCCATTGAAGCTTTTACAGAAGCCGTACAAGCGAATGCTGAGTCTTTAGAATTACATTTTGCTTTGGGCAGTCTATTCAGAAGAAGCGGTGAAGTTGATCGCGCCATCAATCTGCATTTAAGCCTACTCGACCGCAAAGAACTACCCGCCCCCCAACGCGAAGCCATTAAAGCGGAGCTTGCTCAAGATTATTTAAAAGCTGGCCTGTTTGACCGCGCCGAAGAGCTGTTTAGTAGCTTGGACCAGTCGCGTTATCAACAGCCTGCCCTGCGTGCACTATTGGAAATTTATGTGCGCGAGCGCGAGTGGCATCGTGCAGTTAAAGTAGCTACAGAGCTAGAGCGCATTTCTGGGATTCCATTTCGTAGAGAAATCGCACAATACTATTGCGAGATGGCAGTTAAATCTATTCTGGATCAAGACTTACATACCGCCCGCCACGAGCTTGAAATGGCTTTGGATGCCAATAAGAACTGCGTTCGAGCCAACATCATGCTGGGCGAAATGGAAGCTAATAACAAGGCCCACAAAATCGCGATTGGCTTTTGGAAACGCATCGAGTTTCAGAATCCAGCTTTTCTTGGCATCGTTGCGCACAAATTGCTTAATAGTTATCGAGAACTTGGCCAACTTGAAGAAGGTGTCAACCTACTCAAACAATATGCACAAACCTATAAACTTCCTTCTTTAATGGCCGTGGTATTTGAAATTACGCTGACTGAAGAAGGTGCCGATAGCGCCGCCAAGATGGCAATAGATGAGCTGGAGCGCAAGCCTAGCCTACAAACCCTAGATCAATTATTAAAAGCGCGTGGATTGCAAGCCAAGCCAAATACGGACAACGGACTGATGCAACAAACTGTGCGTTACGCGATTGGCAATCGTAGCGCCTACTGTTGTGAACAATGTGGCTTTAAAGCCCGCAATTTCCATTGGCAATGCCCTGCTTGTAACGCGTGGGAAGCCCTACCGGCCGAACTTAAAGAAACCACCCTATAAGATGACACGTCACGACCCTAAAATCGTTATTGCCCTTGATTATGCGCAGCCTCAAGAGGCCATTAATTTTATTACCCAGCTCGACCCAAGCTTATGCCGCCTAAAAGTGGGCAAAGAGCTATTCACAGCGGGCGGCCCTCAGCTAGTAGAGGCGCTTATCAAGCAAGGATTCGATGTTTTTCTAGACCTAAAATTTCACGACATTCCCACTACAGTTTCTAAAGCCTGCGAAGCTGCAAGCCGCCTTGGCGTTTGGATGCTGAATGTGCACGCTTCAGGTGGACAAGCCATGATGGAAGCAGCGCGTGAAGGTGTGAGCCGTTCTGGGCAGAATCCTATCCTGATTGCCGTTACGGTACTCACCAGCATGAATCAAGCTACGCTGAATCAACTGGGCGTGCCTGGCACGGTTGAAGAGCACGTTTTAAGATTAGCCAAACTCACAAAAGCTTCAGGCTTAGATGGTGTCGTCTGCTCCGCCCAAGAGGCTAGATTGTTGCGTGACAATTTTGGTCAAGACTTTTGCTTGGTAACGCCGGGAATTCGACCTGCTGATGCCAGCCTAGATGATCAGTCTCGCGTGGTCACTCCCCACCAAGCACTTGAACTGGGCTCAAGTTACCTAGTGATTGGTCGCCCTATTACGCAATCCCAGTCACCTTTGGAAACGCTCCAAAAAATACATCAAGAAATATCACTATCTTTTTAATTAGTCGTAAATATTTACGGATTATTTCCCAGGGAATTAATATGAAATTGCATTAAATTTGATGCAATTTCATTACTCAATCAAGGAGATAAATCATGAAGAAATTAGTGCTCGCTTTAATCTTGTCCTTCAGCTTTGTCCTCAACGCGTTTGCAGTCGTGAATCTCAACACCGCCACTCAAGAACAACTTGAAACACTTAACGGTGTAGGCCCAGCGAAAGCCCAAGCGATTATTGAATACCGTAAGAAAAACGGCAACTTTAAAACAGTGGATGATTTGAACAATGTGCCAGGCATCGTTGACAAGACGCTGGCAAAACTTAAACCTGAACTTACTGTTTCTGGTGCAGCGCCAGCGGCTGCAACAACAGCAAAACCAGCAGTTAAAAAATAAGATACAAAAGTAAAAAAGCCCGCAACTGCGGGCTTTTTTATTAGCTGAATTACTTCACACGCATGCCAGGTTGCGCACCAGCATCTGGTGACAAGATAAAGGGCCCGCCACTCTCATCACTCGCGGCCAACACCATACCTTCAGACATCCCAAACTTCATCTTACGCGGTGCAAGATTTGCCACCATCACCGTTAAACGACCCACTAAAGTCGCTGGATCGTAAGCCGATTTAATGCCTGCAAATACTTGGCGTGGATTTGCTTCGCCAATATCTAAGCTTAATTTGAGCAGCTTCTCCGCACCTTCCACATGCTCTGCATTCACAATTTTGGCGATACGCAAATCTACTTTCGTAAAATCATCAATCGAGATGTAATGCGCATCTTCTGTTGTCTCTGCCTTAACTGGCGTCGCAGCAGCTTGCTGCAAACTTTCTTTATTTGCTTCTACCATCGCTTCAATATGCTTTCCATCAATCCGAGTAATTAAGTGGCTGTATTCTTTAATTGCATGACCGTCTTTAAATGAGTCGTTCAGGCTGTTCCAAGTTAATGAAGTAACATTCAAGAACGCCTCAACTTGCAATGCCAATTCAGGTAGCACTGGCTTGAGATAGAGCGTTAGCAATCGGAACATTTCAAGCGCACTTGAACAGTCCGCATGTAACTTAGCATTCGCAGCTTCACCCTCTTGCTTAGCAACAACCCAAGGTGCAGCTTCTGCCACATCTGCGTTCGCCAAATCTGCCAAACGCATAATTTCGCGTAAAGCACGGCTAAAATCACGCGCATCATAGGCTTTTTGAATCTCGGATGCTGCCGCTTTAATTTGTTGCACGACTGGGTGCTGATCCGCCGCTGCCAACTTGCCATCAAAACGCTTATTGATAAACCCCGCTGTGCGGCTGGCAATATTGATGTACTTACCCACCAAATCGCTGTTCACCCGCGCAACAAAATCCTCAAGATTTAAGTCGATATCTTCCATGCTGCCATTGAGCTTAGCCGCATAGTAGTAACGTAAATATTCAGGGTTTTTAATGTGATCTAAATAGCTGCGCGCGGTAATAAACGTGCCGCGTGACTTAGACATTTTCTCGGCATTCACTGTCAAAAAGCCATGTGCGAAGACTTGAGTAGGTTTGCGATAGCCAGAATACTCAAGCGTTGCTGGCCAAAACAAGGCATGGAAATACAAAATATCTTTGCCGATAAAGTGATAAAGCTCGGTGTTGGAATCAGCTTTCCAATATTCGTCAAAATCCAAGCCATTTTTCGCGCATAAATTCTTAAAACTGGCCATATAACCAATGGGGGCATCTAACCAAACATAGAAATACTTGCCTGGCGCATCGGGAATCTCAAAGCCGAAATACGGGGCATCTCGAGAAATATCCCAATCCGATAATTTATTCTCACCCGCTTCGCCTATCCATTCATTCATCTTATTGGCAGCCTCTTGTTGCAGCGTGCCAGAGCGCGTCCAGCTGCGTAAAAAGTCACTGCATTCAGATAGCTTAAAGAAGTAATGTTCGGTCTCTTTACGCACAGGAGTTGCGCCAGAAACCGCTGAAAATGGATTGATTAACTCGGTTGGATTGTAAGTAGCACCGCAGACTTCACATGAATCACCATATTGGTCTTTAGCACGACACTTAGGACACTCGCCTTTAATAAAGCGGTCTGGCAAGAACATATTTTTAATTGGGTCATAAAACTGTTCAATGGTCTTAGTGGCAATCTTGCCATTGGCTTTCAAGGCCTTGTAGATATTGCTTGCCAGCGTTTTGTTTTCATCAGAATTGGTTGAATAATAATTATCGAAATTCACCAAAAATTCTGAAAAATCCGCGTAATGCTCTTTGTGCACTTTAGCAATGAGCGCCTCAGGCGTAATGCCTTCTTTCTCCGCACGCAACATAATCGGTGTGCCATGCGTATCATCCGCACACACATAATGCACGGTATGTCCCTGCATCTTTTGAAAGCGCACCCAAATATCAGTTTGAATATATTCGACCAAATGGCCTAAATGGATGCTGCCGTTGGCATAAGGCAAGGCAGAAGTGACTAAAATTTTACGAGACATTGAACAAAATCTACTTGTAATTGTTTAAACACGCCCATTTTATCAAATGACAGGCGCTTTCACATGGGTTAAAATTACCCTATCGTTTTACTCAAGAATTATCGCAAGGAATTTAGCATGGCTATTTCGGAATCTGACATCCAAAACGCACTCAAAACACTGATTGATCCCAATACCAACACTGACTTTATCTCCAGCAAGTCCGCCAAAAACATTCAGGTAAATGGCAACGATGTTTCTGTTGATGTTGTACTGGGCTACCCTGCCAATAGCGTCATGGCAGAAATCAAAGCCTTAGTTGAGAATCAACTTAAAAGCATTTCAGGTGTAGGCAAGGTCACCGCCAATATTGGCAGCCGCATTGTCGCGCATACCGCACAGCGTGGCGTGCCGCTCATTCCAAATGTTAAAAATATTATTGCCGTTGCCTCTGGCAAAGGCGGTGTGGGTAAATCCACAACAGCAGTGAATATAGCCCTTGCCCTTGCTGAAGAATGCGCAAATGTCGGTATTTTAGATGCGGATATTTATGGCCCAAGCCAACCGCAAATGCTCGGCATTTTAGGCCGCCCTGAGAGCGAAGACGGCAAAAGCATAGAGCCCATGCAAGCACATGGCATTCAGGCTATGTCCATAGGTTTTTTGGTGGATGTTGACACACCCATGGTCTGGCGTGGCCCCATGGTCACAGGTGCGCTTGAGCAGCTATTAAGAGATACCCGCTGGAAAGATTTGGACTACTTGATTATCGACTTGCCGCCAGGCACAGGTGACATTCAACTCACGCTTTCACAGAAAGTGCCTGTGACAGGCGCAATTATCGTCACGACACCGCAAGACATCGCCTTATTAGACGCTCGCAAAGGTCTAAAAATGTTTGAGAAAGTGGGCATTCCAATCTTGGGGATTGTTGAAAACATGAGCACCCACATCTGCTCAAACTGCGGCCATGAAGAACATATTTTTGGTGCAGGCGGCGGCGAAGCAATGTGTAAAGACTACAACGTGGATTTACTTGGCAGCTTGCCTTTGGATATCAAAATCCGCGAACAATCCGATGGTGGCAAACCGACTGTGATTGCTGAACCCAACAGCCAAATTGCCAAGGTTTATAAAGAGATTGCCCGCAAAACAGCCTCTAAACTCTCGCAATTAGCGCTAGACCACAGCAGCAAATTCCCGAATATTGTGATTCAAAACACATAAACAAAAAGCCCCGAAAATTCGGGGCTTTTTTATGGGCTTCTAAAATTGTATTCGCAGCTTAAAATGTCACGCCAAAGCAATATATATCCACGCCGTTTTTAGGCGTAATCAAGGTTGCCGGAATGGCCACGCCCTTGCGCCAGTTATCCACTGCTTCTTGTTTGCCTGCACCCGTCACCAAAAAGATGACTTCACGGGTATTGCTTAAACGTTGCTGGCTCATGGTAATCCGGTCTGCAGGCGGCTTAGGGGCATCAAATACTGGTACTGCATCCGCGGAGTTATCCACTGCCTGATGAGGAAAAAGACTAGCTGTATGTCCATCTTCGCCCAAACCTAAAAGCACTAAATCAAAGGCTGGCACCCCAGCTAAGGTTTTAGCGTAAGCCTTGGCGCCTTCTACGTTACCTAACTCTGCAGGAATATCGTGAATTTGATTAGCAGGGATTGCGACGTGATTTAGCCATGTGGTGCGCGCCATTAAGCTATTGCGCTCCACATGATCCGCAGGCAAACAACGGTCATCATTGTGGTACACATGCCATTTAGCCCAATCTGCTGACGCAGCTTTTAGCAATGCGTACACGCTTTTTGGTGTTGACCCGCCAGCCAATACAATAGAAAAAGCGCCGCGTTCTGCAATCGCGGCTTGCGCTGCCGCCAAAATTCGATTGACGGTCGCTTGGTTGATTGCGTCTTGGGTTTCAAAGTTGTGCCATCGACTTATTTGGTGGCTGGTTTGCATATTTTTTTCTTGGTTTGTGTTTTGCATCCTGCAAAGCCTTCACGGTATAATTTCGGGTTACGAAGTTCTGTATAAATTTAACCCGCCATCTTACCCAAAAGGACGATGGCATTCCACATCCTCATCAAGGAAAAAATAATGAAACTCGCAATGATTGGTCTAGGTAAGATGGGTGGCAACATGGCTACGCGCTTACTTCGCAGTGGTATTGAAGTTGTTGGTTACGACAGAAGCCTAGAAGTCGTGACAAGTCTGGCAAACAACGAAGGCATGGTAGCGGCAAGCTCAGTCCCTGACGCTGTTTCAAAGTTAGGCGATAAAGAGAGACGTATCATTTGGTTAATGTTACCAAGCGGCGCCCCAACAGAAATCCAAATTCAAGACCTTGCGCCCATGCTCAACAAAGGCGACATTATTATTGATGGTGGCAATTCCAACTACAAAGACAGCCAACGTCGTGGCGCTTGGCTTGCAGAGCGTGGTATCGGCTTTATGGATGCTGGCACATCTGGCGGCATTTGGGGCTTAGAAAATGGTTACTGCCTCATGGTAGGCGCAACTCCAGAAGTGGCTAAAATCATCGAGCCGATTTTAATTGCCCTAGCGCCATCCAAAGAAAATGGCTGGGCACACGTAGGCCCTATTGGCGCTGGTCACTTCACGAAAATGATACACAACGGCATCGAATACGGCATGATGCAAGCGATGGCTGAAGGTTTAGATTTGCTCAAAGGCAAAGAAGACTTCAAGCTAGATTTAGCGCAAATCACTGAATTATGGCGTCATGGCTCTGTGGTGCGTAGCTGGTTGCTAGACTTAACGGCCGACGCACTTAAAGAGGATCAAGAGCTAACCGCTGTTGCGCCCTATGTGGCTGACTCTGGCGAAGGCCGTTGGACAGTGATGGAATCAGTAGAGCAAGGCGTTGCGGTGCCTGTATTAACGCTGGCACTTCAAGCCCGCTTCCGTAGCCAAGATGCAACAGGTTTTAGTTACAAGCTATTGTCTATGATGCGTAACGGCTTTGGTGGCCATTTCGTTAAATCTGTTGGCGACCAATAATTAAAAACTCTGCGGCAGCTCAAGCTGTCGCTTTTTACTATTTAAAACTTTAGGAAATTTTACGTAATGAGCAAAAAAATTGATCCTTGTACCCTTGTCCTCTTTGGCGCGAGCGGTAATTTATCACGCATCAAACTCATTCCTGGCTTATTCCGCCTTGATGCCGCTGGCCGCTTGGCTGATGACATGAAGATTTTGTCGGTAGGTCGCGGTGAGGTTGCATTGGAAGACTGGCGCGCTGATATCAAGGGTATGCTCGATGCAAAATTTAAAAATGGTTACGACCAAGAAGTGTTCAAGCGCTTTATTGCACGTAATTTCTACCATGCAAATCCACCAACAGACCCTGAAGCTTTCAGTAAAATGAAAGCCAAATTAAGTGATGAAAAAGTATTCCCACAAAATATCGCTTATTTCTTGTCTGTGCGCCCTACCGACTTTGCTCCTGTGGTTGAACAGCTTTCAGGCGTTGGTTTATTGGACGAAAGCAAACACTGGCGCCGCGTGTTGATTGAAAAGCCATTTGGCACAGACTTAGCTAGCGCACAAGACTTGCAAGCCAAAATCACCAAGCATCTTAAAGAAAGTCAGATTTACCGCATTGACCACTATCTTGGTAAATCAGCAATTCAAAATATTATGCTGACGCGCTTTGCCAATGCGATTTTTGAGCCACTTTGGAATAGCGAGCATATCGACCATGTTCAAATCACTAACAATGAAACATTGGGCGTAGGCGAACGCACCACGTTCTACGACGCTACCGGCGCAATGCGCGACATGTTCCAAAGTCATTTGCTACAAACATTAGCCTTGGTAGCGATGGAAAAGCCAAAAAACTTAAATCCTGAAAGCATACGCGCTGAAAAAATCAAAGTACTTGAATCGATTAAGCCTGTTGATTTAAACAACTTCCACAAGCAAGTATTCCGCGCCCAATATGCTGCGGGCCGTGTTGAAGCTGGCGACGGTCACGCTGAAAAAGTACCAGGTTACTTAGACGAATTAAAGCGCGACGGCATTGCCCCCAGCACCACTGAGACTTACGCAGCAGTGAAATTGTTTATCGACAATCCTCGCTGGAAAGGGGTGCCTTTCTATGTTCGCACTGGCAAACGTATGCACGAAGGCAACACAGCGATTGCAATTCGCTTTAAAAAATCACCGATGAACTTGGTTGATGACCAACATCAAAACTGGCTCATCATCAATATTCAGCCACGTGAATGCATCAAGATGGAAATTCAATCTAAGATTCCTGGCTTAGATATTGCAACACGCACCACGAGCATTGATGCGCCTCAACGTAAAACAGGCGATGAAACCATCGACTCTTATGAAACATTGATGTTGAATTTGATGGAAGGCGACCCTTCACAATATCTACACATCAATGAAGTGGAAGCACAATGGCGTTTGGTAGACCCTATCGTTAAGACTTGGGCCACCGACAAGACCCCAGTGCATCAATACCCAGCTGGTAGCCGTGATCCAGAAGCTTCTCAGGTGATTTTTGAGCACCAAGATCAATTCTGGCGCTATAGCATCGAACTTGGTGGCGACAAGCACTAAGCCTTAATGTAGACGCATTAAATTGCCTGCGCGATTTGTCATTAAAATGGCATAATGCGTGGGCATTTTAATTTTTACGATTTTTATTTATTTTTTAATTTTTAGCCGAGTCAATAATGAGCATAAAGTCAGATAAATGGATACGCCGCATGGCAGAACAACATGGCATGATCGAGCCGTTTGAACCGAATCAAATTAAGGTTAACGGCGCAGGAGAACGTCTTGTCTCTTACGGCACCTCAAGTTACGGCTATGACATCCGTTGCTCAACTGAGTTTAAGCTATTCACCAACTTAAATAGCACCATTGTTGACCCCAAAAACTTTGACCCAAACTCATTTGTTGAAGTGAATGCTGATTACTGCATCATTCCACCTAACTCATTTGCTTTGGCTCGCACTGTTGAATACTTCCGTATTCCTCGTAATGTATTGACTGTTTGCTTAGGTAAATCAACCTATGCGCGCTGCGGCATTATCGTGAACGTAACCCCTTTTGAACCAGAATGGGAAGGCTACGTCACCTTAGAATTCAGCAACACCACACCGCTACCAGCAAAAATCTACGCGAATGAAGGTTGCGCACAGGTCTTGTTCTTTGAAGCCGATGCAGATGACGTTTGCGAAACCAGCTATAAAGACCGCGGCGGCAAGTACCAAGGCCAAGTTGGCGTAACATTGCCAAAAATCTAACGCTCTCAAATAAGGCGAACCGATGAAATTTAGATTTCCTATCGTCATCATCGACGAAGATTTTAGAAGCGAGAACTCTTCAGGTCTTGGCATTCGTGTATTAGCAAGTGCTATTGAGGATGAAGGCTTTGAAGTGTTAGGCGTTACCAGCTATGGCGATTTGACTGCATTTGCACAGCAACAAAGCCGCGCTTCTGCATTTATCTTATCGATAGATGACGAGGAAATCGTTGAAGAAAACCCAGACGCGATTGAGCAACTACGCACCTTCGTGACTGAAATTCGTTATCGCAACGAGGATATTCCTATCTTTTTGCACGGCGAAACTCGTACCTCACGCCATATCCCAAATGATGTCTTGCGTGAGCTGCATGGCTTCATCCACATGAACGAAGACACGCCAGAATTCGTGGCACGTTTGATTATTCGTGAAGCAAAAGCTTACCTGGACAGCTTGCCACCGCCTTTTTTCAAAGCGCTCACCCATTACGCAGCGGACGGTTCTTATTCATGGCACTGCCCTGGCCACTCTGGTGGCGTGGCATTCTTAAAATCACCAGTCGGCCAAATGTTCCACCAATTTTTTGGTGAAAACATGCTACGTGCAGACGTCTGTAATGCGGTAGATGAGCTAGGTCAGCTACTCGACCACACAGGGCCTGTGGCGGCTTCTGAGCGCAATGCAGCTCGCATTTATAACTGCGACCATTTGTACTTTGTGACTAATGGCACATCGACTTCTAACAAAATCGTGTGGAACTCCACCGTCGCCCCTGGTGATATCGTGGTGGTTGACCGCAACTGCCACAAGTCAGTATTGCACTCCATCATCATGACGGGCGCTATCCCTGTGTTCTTGATGCCAACTCGTAACCACTTTGGCATTATCGGCCCTATTCCAAAAGCCGAGTTCGAATGGGAAAACATCAAGAAAAAAATTGAAGCTAACCCGTTTGCCACAGATAAAAACGCGAAACCGCGTGTATTGACGATTACCCAGTCCACTTATGACGGTGTGCTCTACAACGTAGAAGAAATTAAAGAAATGTTGGATGGCAAGATTGATACCTTGCACTTTGACGAGGCTTGGTTGCCACACGCCACATTCCACGATTTCTACGGCGATTATCATGCGATTGGCGCGGACCGCCCACGTTGCAAAGAGTCTATGATTTTCTCAACGCAATCAACCCACAAATTATTGGCAGGCTTGAGTCAAGCTTCGCAAATTTTGGTGGAAGATGCTGAAAACACTAAATTAGACCGTGACGTGTTCAACGAATCTTACTTGATGCACACCTCTACCAGCCCGCAATATTCTATTATTGCCAGCTGTGACGTTGCAGCAGCCATGATGGAAGCCCCTGGCGGCACTGCATTGGTAGAAGAATCCATTATGGAGGCTTTAGACTTCCGCCGCGCCATGCGTAAAGTGGACGAAGAATGGGGTGCCGACTGGTGGTTTAAAGTTTGGGGTCCTAACGACCTTTCAGAAGAAGGCATTGAAGAGCGTGAAGCGTGGATGCTTAAAGCAAACGAGCGCTGGCACGGCTTCGGCAACCTCGCCGAAGGCTTCAATATGCTGGATCCGATTAAGGCAACCATCATTACTCCAGGCTTAGACGTAGATGGTGACTTCTCGGATGAGTTTGGCATTCCAGCCGCTATCGTCACCAAATATCTTGCTGAACATGGCGTGATTGTTGAGAAAACTGGCCTTTATTCATTCTTCATTATGTTTACCATCGGCATTACCAAAGGCCGCTGGAACACGATGGTGGCAGCACTTCAACAATTTAAAGACGACTACGACAAGAACCAACCACTGTGGAAGGTCTTGCCCGAGTTTGTTGCGAAACATCCTCGTTATGAAATGACGGGGCTGAAAGATTTGTGTACACAAATCCATGAGATTTATAAAAAGAATGATGTAGCGCGACTCACCACAGAAATGTATCTATCCAACATGGTGCCAGCAATGAAGCCGACAGACGCGTTTGCTAAGATGGCGCACCGCAAAATCGACCGTGTGATGATTGATGATTTAGAGGGGCGCATTACTGCTGTATTGCTCACTCCTTACCCGCCAGGCATTCCTTTATTAATTCCTGGCGAGCAATTCAATACCATCATTGTGAATTACTTGAAATTTGCACGTGAGTTCAATGAGCGCTTCCCAGGCTTTGAGACCGATGTTCACGGTTTAGTAAAAGAAGTTGTGGGCGGCAAAGCGGTGTATTACGTGGACTGCGTAGCCCAATAAGTTGTTTGTCACAGCCCAATAAAAAAGGCGCTACACGCGCCTTTTTTATTGGTCATTTCAATTAAATTCTTTCATAAGTTTTATAGCTAAAAGCTAGTCCATTTGCCGAGATGTGAGACTCTTGCGCCATCAACCGCCATTCAGACTGATTAAAGGCAGGAAAATGCGCATCCCCCTCGTACTCAGCATCAATTTCTGTGAGGTAAAGCTTATTCGCGCGCTTAAATCCCTCTTGATAAAGCTCAGCACCACCAATTAAAAACGCTTCATCATCCTTAGCACAAGCTTGAACCGCCTCTTCAAGGCTATGCACGACCACCGCGCCTTCAACTTGATAATCTCGATTGCGTGTCACAATCACCGTGGTACGGCCTGGCAATAAACGCCCTAATGAATCGTAAGTTTTACGGCCCATGATAATGTGGTGGCCCGTGGTGAGGGCACGAAAGCGTTTTAAATCTTCAGGAAGATGCCAAGGTAGGGTGTTATTAACACCAATCACGCCATTTTTAGCAACGGCCACAATCAGAGAAACACAGACCATTAGACGGCAACAGTGCCTTTAATGGCAGGATAAGGATCGTAATCTTCTAAGGTGAAATCTTCGAATTTGAAGTCAAAAATACTGTTCACATCAGGATTGATACGCATTTTTGGCAAAGCACGTGGCTGGCGTGTCAGCTGTTCATTGACTTGTTCAAAATGATTGCTGTAAATATGCGCGTCGCCCAGAGTATGTACAAAATCGCCTAATTTCAAGCCGCAGACTTGGGCAATCATCATGGTGAGCAAGGCATAAGAAGCAATATTAAAAGGCACGCCTAAGAAAATATCAGCACTGCGTTGATAAAGCTGACAGCTCAACTTTCCATCCGCTACATAGAACTGGAAGAAAGCATGGCAAGGTGGTAGCTTCATCTTATCGACATCGGCCACGTTCCAAGCAGAAACAATTAGGCGGCGCGAATCAGGATTGTTTTTAATCATCTCCACCACTTGCGTGATTTGATCGATGTGCGTGCCATCGGGCCTAGGCCAGTTACGCCATTGATAACCATACACAGGGCCTAAATTGCCGTTTTCATCCGCCCATTCATCCCAAATACGTACGCCATTTTCTTTAAGGTAAGCAATATTGGTGCTGCCTTGTAAGAACCAAAGCAATTCGTGAATGATAGATTTAAGGTGGACTTTCTTGGTGGTAAGCAGCGGGAAGCCTTCATTCAAATCAAAGCGCATCTGATAACCGAAAACAGAAACTGTGCCAGTGCCTGTGCGGTCCTCTTTTTTGGCGCCGTGCGTTAATACGTGACGCACTAAATCATGATATTGCTTCATGCTTACTCATCCCCTGCTTTAAGTGTTTGCAACGATGTAGGCTTTGATTGCTTCCACGTCTGCATTCATCACCTCAAAACGCTGAGGCAATTGCTCGATGTTATTTAATGCCGCTGGACGCTCAGGCGCATGACCTAAGGCTTCGCTAATTGCATCTTCAAATTTGGCTGGCAAGGCAGTTTCTAAAACCACCATAGGCGTGTTTGGCTTGCGATGCTCCAGCGCCACCTTCAAGCCATCCGCAGTGTGCGTATCAATCACCACACCATATTGATCTTTGCTTTGACGAATAGTGCTCATACGATGAGCGTGATTACTGCTGCCAGACACAAAGCCATAATCAGCAATCTTATCGAACAAGCCCGCTGGCTTGATATCAAAAGCGCCACCTGCATCAACAGCAGCCCACAACTCGCGTACTTTAGCGGAGTCTCGGCCTACTAAATCGAATACAAAGCGCTCAAAGTTAGAGGCCTTGCTAATATCCATAGAAGGGCTTGATGTATGGTAAGTATTGGCTGAACCACGTGGGCGATAAACGCCGGTTTTGAAGAACTCATCCAAAACATCATTTTCGTTGGTTGCAACCACTAGCTTATCAATTGGCAAGCCCATCATACGAGCGATATGGCCTGCGCAAACATTACCAAAATTACCTGAGGGCACGGCAAAACTGACTTTTTCGCTGTTATTTTTAGTCACAGCAAAATAGCCTCTGAAGTAGTAAACAATCTGAGCAGCAACACGCGCCCAGTTAATCGAGTTCAC